>NZ_CAAAJH010000015.1:0-94348 GCF_900640215.1 Legionella genomosp. 1 | reverse complement strand
ACAGACTTGCGCCGATGATAGTGTGGAGTTTCTCCATGTGAAAGTAGGTCATCGCCAGGGCTTTATTGCAAAGCGGCTTTCGAGCCGCTTTTTTTTTGCCTAAAAAACCAAAAAGCGCGCTCGTAGCTTGGGCCAAGGCCGAATGGCACTTAAGCACGTCATCCCGAACGTAGTGAGGGATCTCCTTAATGTGCACCGCTCCAGGCAAGGGAGATCCCTCACTGCGTTCGGGATGACGTGAGACGATTTCTTCTTAAGCAAGTGCCATATCACTCTCCCAAATACTTATCCTTCAATCTGACATAATGTTTGGCTGAATATTCGAGTTGTTCCAACTCTTGCTCTGTGAGCGGCCGAACTTGCCGCGCAGGATTACCAAGATATAAATTGCCGGATAAAAGGCGCTTCCCGGGTGACACTACACTGCCTGCAGCAATCATAACATGATGCTCCACATGCGCAGCGTCCAGTATTAATGCTCCCATGCCGATCAGACAGTAATCTTCAATGTGACAGGCATGCAGAACGGCTTGATGGCCTACTGTAATCCCATTTCCCAGAATCAACTTCCTGCCACCGGCAGTAAATGGACCATCATGCGTCACATGTAAAACAGCACCATCCTGAACACTGCATGAATGGCCAATTTCAATGGAGTTCACATCGCCCCGGACCACCGCCATTGGCCAGACAGAACTGTCATTGCCAATCCTTACATCGCCAATTACAGAGGCAGCCGGATCAATATAGACTCGTTCCCCCAGGGAGGGGGAAATCTTATTAAATGCTCTTAAATTCATAAGCTCACTCTCGCACCTAAACCATCGTTACCAATTCTTCGGCGCTTGTAGGGTGGATTGCGACTGTGTTGTCGAAATCTTTTTTGGTAGCCCCCATTTTTACAGCAACCCCAAATCCTTGCAGTATCTCATCGGCATAGTAACCAATCATATGTAAGCCAATGATCTTTTCTTCTTTACCCAAGGTAACTAGTTTCATGACGGTGGGCTTTTTATGCTCGCTAAACGCATCAAACATCGGATTAAATCGGGTTTGATAGGTTTTAATTTGCTCTGCTCCATATTTTGCGACCGCTTCCTCTTCACTCATGCCCACACTGCCTATCGGGGGGTGACTGAAGACAACTGAACATATATTGCTGTAATCGAGAAAGGCTTCAGCCTGGCCCCCAAAAAGACGATCACTCAGCCTTCTGCCGGCAGCGATGGCAACTGGTGTAAGTGCAGGCTCATCGATGACATCTCCAATAGCGTAAATACCTTTAATATTAGTTTGCTGAAATTTATCGACTTCAATAAGCCCTCGCGGATCCCGTTTAACCCCAATCTCATCCAGATTCAACTGATCAGTACGGGGAGAACGGCCAACGGCTGCGATGACGACATCAAAGTCACTGAGAACAGAACCGCTCTGGCAATGGATACTTCGCCTGCCATCGGTTTGTAACTCAATTTTTCGGGCACGATGGTTCGTATGAACCTGTAATCCATCGTTGAGCATTATCTCCATAAGAGTCTCGCCCAGCATAGAGTCGAATCGGCTAAGGGGTGCTTTACCTCGTAAAAACAGATGTGTTTCAGAACCCAGACCATTGAGTACTCCTGCGAGTTCAACCCCAATATATCCACTGCCAATGACCGCTACTTTTTGAGGAAGTTTTTCCAGGGCAAAAAAACCATCCGAGCTAATCGCGAGTTCAATTCCCTCAAGATCAGCCGGCATAGAGGGCTGTCCTCCAGTTGCAATAATTATGTGCGGTGCCTGATAAATCTGCCCGTTTACCTCAACCTGATCTGCTCCGACAAAGCGTCCATGCCCGTTAAGCCGTATAATATTAAATTGCTTGAAGCGAGCAAGATAATTTTCACGAAGCCGCTCAATGTAAGCTTTTCGTCTGGCGATTAATGTTGACCAATCCAGTTTAACTGAGCAGGGGTCAAAACCATAATCAGGAGCTTTTTCCATGATTTCGGCGATGCTTGAAGCATTGAACATTATTTTTTTAGGAACACAGCCCAGATTAACACAGGTTCCTCCAAGATGCTGCTGTTCAATAACGGCGACTTTCGCCCCGTGTTTTGCAGCTCGAACAGCACTCGCTATTCCCCCGCTGCCCCCACCAATAACGATTAAATCAAAATTCATCTATGCGCCTTATTAGTTAAACTCAATTAGAAGTATTTTAGTATAAATAGAATTTGCTCAAATAAAAAATTCAGGTCACTATAAAGCAATCATTTTTTTAGCAAATCATTATGCGGAAATTTTTCCTGATTTTATTGACTATAGGCAGTTTAATAGCTTGCCACCAATCACAAGAACGCCAGATACAAGGTTATGTGGAAGGTGAAAATATTTATCTGGCATCGCCTTATTCGGGGATTCTGGAGACTCTTGCGGTGCAACGCGGACAAATGGTGAAAAAAGGCGATTTACTCTTCCAGCTGGATAAAAATCCTGAATTCCTGCAAATTAAACAGTTTGAAGCCGATTTACAGCAAGCTAAAAATCTATTGAAGGATTTGGAAAATCCGCGACGAAAGCCGGAAATAGCGGCTATTCAGGCACAAATTGAACAAACCGAAGCGCAAATTAAACTGGCCGAGGTGCGAGTCAGACGCTATCAGGAATTATACCGCAAGCAGGCGGCATCAAAGGATGTCCTTGATGAGGCCGTTGCTGTCTATCAGGAGCAGGTCAAGCTGAAAGAGCAATATGAATCCAATCTTCGTCTGGCGAGACTTGGCAGTCGAGAAGAGCAGATCAATGCGCAAAAAGCCCAGATTGCTTCATTCGCGGAAAGATTGTCAGTTGCCAAATGGCAGCTGGAGCAAAAGCGGCTGTATGCACCAGCAGATGGTTTAATTTTTGATACCTATTATCGCGTGGGTGAGTTTGTAGGCAGCCAGAAAGCGGTTCTATCCCTGTTAACGCCTGCCAATGTTCGCATTGAATTTTTTGTTCCAGTGGAACTGCTGGCTGCGCTGAAAGTAGGGCAGAAAATTGAATTTCTTTGTGATGGCTGCCGTACACGTGCGCAAGCGCTGATTAGTTATATATCACCAGAAGCTCAGTATATTCCCCCTCTGGTATATAGCCGAGAGAACACCGATAAGCTTGTTTTCCGAATCAAGGCCGATCTGCGGGAATTTAATGAATTTAAGCCGGGTCAGCCAGTGACGGTGTTTATACCATGACTGATGAAGCCATTATTGATGTCCATGATTTATGTAAAAGTTTCAATGGCAAGGTGGTGGTCAATGGGGTTGACATGTATGTTAAAAAGGGAGAGGTGTTCGGCTTTCTTGGTCCTAATGGCAGTGGAAAAACGACAACCATCCGTATGCTTTGCGGTTTGCTGACACCGGATTCTGGCAGCGGAACTTGTCTAGGCTATGATATTTTGCGAGAGTCGGCCAGGATTAAAGAGCATGTTGGCTATATGACTCAGAAATTCAGTTATTACACTGATCTGAGTATCGAAGAAAATCTTAATTTTGTCGCCCGTGTTTATAATCTGGATAATCGAAAACAACGGGTTGAACGGGCCTTGGAGGATTTAGGACTGACTCATCGGCGCAAGCAGTTAACCGGTGAGCTGTCGGGTGGCTGGAAGCAGCGTGTAGCCTTGGCAGCCTGTCTCTTGCATGAGCCAGAGTTACTGCTTCTCGATGAACCTACAGCCGGAGTTGATCCTTTGGCACGCCGCGAGTTCTGGGATAAAATTCACTCACTAAGTCAGCAAGGCATTACCACCCTGGTATCAACACATTATATGGATGAAGCTGAGCGCTGCACCCGTCTGGCATATCTGGCCTATGGCGATTTGCTGATTACTGGAACAGTGAGTGAAGTTATTGCATCTACAAAGTTACTAACCTGGAAGATTACTGGTGATGTAACTACCAGTTTATTACAGGAAGCTAAAGAAATGAAGGCTGTGATGCAGGCTGCCTTGTTTGGCAATCAAATTCATGTAAGCGGGTATCAGGCAAAAGAGATTGAAGCCGAATTGCAGCAGCTTGCCCAACGCCATAGGGTAAAATGGCAGCCAATTGACTCCACACTGGAAGACGCCTTTATCAGTATGGTTAAAAAATCAAAAGGAGGTAGCGCTTGATTCATCAGGGGTTTTCTCGTTTGCTGGGTATTATGGTCAAAGAATTCATTGAAATGAGACGCGATAAGGCTACGTTCGGGATGATTCTGGCTATTCCTCTTATGCAATTGATTTTGTTTGGTTATGCGATTAACACCAATCCCCGTCATCTGCCTACGGCCGTTGTTAATCCTGAACCTTCCCAGTTTACACGGCGTATTCTTCTGAGTATGCAAAACTCAACCTATTTTCAGTTTATCAGTCCCTCCAGTTCAGAGGAAGAAGCACGGCGGCTGATTAAAAGAGGAGAAGTGCAGTTCGTAGTGAATTTTCCTCCTGATTTTTCGAAGCAATTGGTCAAAGGGCTCAAGCCTGGCGTTCTACTGGAAGCGGACGCGACTGATCCTGCGGCGACCAGCCGCGCTGTTGATGTCTTCACGCAGATGGCTTCTCTGGCATTAACCGAAGAACTTAAGGGGCCTCTGGAATCATTAGCTGATCAGGGGCCTCCCTATGAACCTCTTGTTCATACCATTTACAATCCTTTGGCGATTACCGCCTATAATATTGTGCCGGGACTTTTAGGTGTGGTTTTAACAATGACAATGGTAATTGTAACGGCTCTGGTAATCACCCGCGAGTATGAACGGGGTACAATGGAAAATCTGCTCGCTACCCCTTTAAGGCCGCTGGAAGTGATGGTCGGAAAACTGCTGCCCTATATTATAGTCGGTTACGTCCAGGCTTTACTGATTTTATTGATGGCCAGATTTTTATTCCATGTGCCAATGGAAGGAAATATATTTCTTCTTCTTTTCTTAAGTTTGCCATTTATTGCTGCAAATCTTGCAATGGGTCTGACCTTTTCTACTGTTGCTACCAACCAGTTGCAGGCAGTACAAAGTGCCATGTTTTTCTTTTTGCCTTCCATTCTATTATCAGGATTTATGTTCCCTTTCCGGGGCATGCCTGTTTGGGCTCAATGGGTAGGGAGTGCTTTACCCCTGACGCATTATCTGATCATTGTTCGGGGAATATTACTCAAAGGCAATGGTTTCCTTGATGTATGGCGAGAAACCATCCCTATTATGATTTTTACTGTCGTTATTCTGCTTATTGCATTTAAGCGATACAGGCAAACCCTGGATTAATATTGTGCTTTTATTTAATCTGATTCGAGATATTGGACAACTCGTGTTTCAACTCGCGAATCAATCAAAACGCCCACATGATCCACTCCAGGCAGTAAAGTCAGGCTTGCAAAAGGATATCGCCGACAAAATATAATGGACTCCTGCGGGCTAATCGAGTCATCTTCTTTTCCATGAATACATAAAATAGGAATTTCACAGCTGTTAATCATTCGCCGATAGTTTAAATGATCAATGCTGGTTTTGGAGTTTTGCCTAATCACATTTCGCAATTGCAAAAAGGCAGAGCCGTTTAACCCCAAACGTCTGGCTAATTTACTCACCGGCGTTCTCATCTGGGTGGGTGAGGCAATGAGAATGGCCTTGTCAGGCATGTGTTCTATTTCCCATTCGGGTAGCTGATGAGCAAGATTTAAAGTGTTTAGCAACATGGAGCCGCCAAAGGAGTGTCCTAACACCGCATAAAAAGGCCCAAGTTCATTAAGTGTTTCTTTTAAAATACTTACCGCATCCAGCCAGGTTAACTGCCATCCGCGGGCTTCGCCATGCGCAGGAAAATCAATTGCATAGACATCATAGCCCTGTTGATGGAGTGCCCGTATTACTCGAACCATATAGGCTGCTCTGGACATCCAGCCATGAGTTACCAATACTTTTTTCGCTTGCGGATTGCCTGGCTGTTCAAAGCGGTGTATTACGTGATGGCGTGGTTTATCTCTATGTATCACGGCGGTTCGTTTAGAAGCTACAAACTCACAGGCACGAGCTGCAAAATCCCGATATTCTTTCTCGAGCGGCAGAGGTAAGGGGGTAATAAAAAAATGATAGCAGAACTGTGCCTGTAAGAAATCTTTCACTTCAGTTAAAGTATTGACTATCATGATCACTGTCCTGTCAGTAACTAACATTTAATTGGCACGTGGAAATCGAGATTTCCCGCCAGCAGGTTAATTCATTCAGATGATATAAGACGTCTTTTTTTATCATTCATTCTCTAATTAAAGTTTAGCACTTTGTCTTATGACTAGCCAAACCGATTGATAATTACAAACTGCAAGGCCCTGTCTCAAATCTTTGTTTTACTGACAATTATGAGAACTATGAGGTTATATTCCTTTCAAATTCATAGCATTATCTTAAGAATGGGATTGGACTTTTAGTCAGTCTCAATTTAGACTTTAGCAATACCTACTGCTTCAAAAAGGAAATTTCATGCACAGCTCAAATTATCTCTATCATCACGGTGAACAGGAGTTACATGGTTTTCTTGCTTATGATGATTCCATTGACCAGCCTCGTCCTGCGGTGATTATTGCTCATGACTGGAGCGGGCGAAACGAATTTGCCTGCCACAAGGCGGAGATGCTGGCGAAAGAGTTAGGCTATGTTGGTTTTGCCCTCGATATGTATGGGCATGGACGTATCGGATACACGACCGATGAAAAAATCGCTTTGATGCAGCCATTGGCCGGGGATCGGCGTTTGTTGCGTGATCGTATCCGTGCGGGTTTTGATGCAGTGATTGCGATGTCTGAGGTGGATAGTACCAGGGTTGCGGCTATTGGTTTTTGCTTTGGCGGTTTATGTGTGCTGGACTTGGCGCGTAGCGGTGCGGAACTGGCTGGTGTGGTCAGCTTTCACGGGTTACTCGATAAACCAAAACACATTCCCAATCAAAAGATTCAGGCTAAAGTGCTTGCTCTGCACGGCTATGACGATCCAATGGTACCCCCGCAACAACTAAATGATTTTTGTCAGGAAATGACGGAAGCAAAGGTTGACTGGCAAGTTCATCAGTATGGGTTGACAAAACATGCGTTCACCAATCCCAACGCTCATGATCCTGATTTGGGAACGATTTATAATCCGATAGCTGCCAAACGATCCATGCAGGCCATGAAAAATTTTCTTCAAGAAATTTTCAAATAGATCAGTACTATGCGTAAATTAGCAGGTTTTATTTTAAAAAGCGTACTTTTAATCTGTCTAAGTGCGGAAGCTGCTTTTGCGGCAGATACAGTCAAGGATTTTCAAAGCTGGCTGACAGTGCTTGGCATGGGGTCTTTAGGCAAAGGGCAGCTTGAGCAATTCAAGCTCTGGTTGGAAGCGCAAGAGCGCGCAGGGGATAATGTAGAGCGGTCCACGCAAACATTGCTAAGAACTGGCCTGGGCTACGCCGTAAATCAGGATACCACTCTTTGGCTCGGTTATGCCTGGGTGTATACGGAAGAACCCTTAACAAGACATCCGTTTCATGAGAACCGTATCTGGCAGCAGCTTTTTTGGACTAAAAAATTTCAGGAGTTGACGTTTTCAATACGTTGCCGTCTTGAGGAACGCTATCTGGAAACCAGTGATAATACCGCTTACCGCTACCGACAATATTTTAAGCTGATGGTTCCTCTGGTACCGACGGCCAAACTTAATCTCGCCAGTACTGAAGAGGTTTTTTGGCATTTGAATAATTTCAATGGATTAAACAATCGTGGTTTTGATCAGAACCGTTTTTTTATTGGTTTTAATTACAAGCTAAACTCCGCACTCACAACGGAAATCGGTTACTTGAATCAATACATCAGACGTGTGAATACCAATAATTTCCAAGCCAATGTTTTAGCCATGAATCTATTTTTGAATTGGTAAGTTGATGTTTAATTGCCGCTAATCAAGTGCTCTCTCAGGTGTCCAATTGAGAATGTTTACAGACTTATTCATTCGTGAAAGAAAGAAACGTTTCTTTCTGCCAACAAATGATACAGTTGTTGAAACAATTACTCCAATTTGTTCATTTACAAACTAATAGAAAAATGTTACTCAGTTAATGTTTTGATAATACTAAGCGTATAAACTAGGAACATAAAAATGCGTCAGAATCCTTGCTTCAAAATTTAGGAGTATTGAATGAGTGTTGTTAGGGCTAGCTATATCAGCCTTGAATGTGAAGGCAAGAGACGACCTTTTCTATTGGGTTGCAGCGGTGGCGGTGGACACATCTCAGCGATTAAAGGGATTCATAAGTATTTAGAAAGAGAATATGCGAAAGCGGGAATTGAGTTTGATTTTCCCGAATATGAGCCGGTATTACTGGAACATAAAGGCAACAACCCGTCTCGCGACTTGATCCTCAGAGGACAGGGTCTGCTATACGATTATCGAATATCTCCTCTGCTAAAAAAAATCAGCGCGCTCACACCTATCCCAATAATTCCGTCACGGGAAAGCCTGCTCGAAGAAACCACCCGTTTAAATGACGCTGAAAAGAAGCTCAATCGATACTATCGCGATATGTTGCTGGATTATTATGACGCCGGATATGAAAGTGCAGGGATCTGGAACATATTACAACGAGAGGACGCCGTTTCTGAGTTAAGAAAGCTGATTGACTTACAAAAAAGTAACGATGATCAAAATTATTCCACAGTTAAAGAACGATTGCTGAGAGATTTAAAGGCGGCAGCAATTAAAGGTGAGCCTTACACAGAAATTATTAGTACCCAGGCAATGGGATTGCCAGCGCTTTGTGATGCAGCACGAGAGTACAATGAATGGATCATGCTAAATTACCCCGGTTATAATCAGTTAGTAGTCCAGCAGTATTTTACAGATTTACCTACTGAGGGGGCGGTTCATTTTTTTAATCCCTTAGCTCGCCTGAATAAAAAGCAGCAGCAGCAAATGCGGTTGTATGGTGTTGGAATGACGGACGAAATCATTCGTTTTCATTTTCCCAAGGGAGAACATTTTGCCGGCATTTATGATGTGCCTGCGAAGGACAATCCGATGGTTCGTCCAGGATTTAAGAATCCTGACCTGGATTATAGTCGATATTTTCATGAGCCTTGCAAAATAAGTCTCAAAAATCCGGATGATAGCGAATCTGATTATTCTGTCGCTGCCCACGAGCAGATCGCGACTATTCTTCTCGGTAGCCAGGCGGGTAATGACACAGTTAAATACATTGAAACCCTTTTAACAAATGGCTATGAGAAAATCTTTGTCCTGGGTGGTCATAAATTTAAAAAAGAAATAGAGGAAATTAGTTCGCGTTATCCGCATCTCAGTAGCCTCATCATTCCTGTATCGACAAATCAGGATGATATCAGTTTAACGCCATTACTTACCCGAAGTAATCTGGTCATTCAGCGGGGCGGCGGGGTTAGTGTGATGGAAGGAATGGCTTTGCCCCATAACCCAGAGCAAACCATTCTAGTTCATCATGCGGATAATGGCAGCCTGGATGAAACCAGACTGACATCTGGCATTCGCTGGGAAGATTGTAATGTTGACCGCTTGATAAAAGCATTATCTCAGCAAGGTATTGAGTGTAAAAAAACCTCACCTAAACTGGCAAAATCACAAATCCCCAGAGCCAGGCTTCATGCCGCGCTCATCCGGATAGAAAATAATTTTAAAGCGCAATTGAGAGACGCTCAGCCCGTGCTGTCGACCCATAACCGCAAGCAGCTACTTGAAAAAAATGAGCATCTCGAGAAAGCCATTAAATTTTCAGCCAGTTTCCGTCAATCTTTACCCTATCTTAATCAATTTATTGTTGAAGATTTTGTGGCTCTTTTATCCCATCCCTTGATTAAGGAAGAGCCAAAACGCCTGCTGCAAATCATGTCAGGCTATAAACGCTGTACTACCAAACAAAGCCGTGCAAATTGGGAAATTGTGCTGAATAATTTATTAAGTGAGGATCGACTCACCCATTCCTGGCTAAATAAGTTAAGCCACCCTGAGCTGGCTGAGCCTGTTATCACCAAAGAGGTGCTGCGAAGTATCATTTTGAGAATGCTGGAATTACAGCAAAGTCTTTCAGATAAAGAGCTGCATATTGCGACCAAATTATCACTTAGTATCGTTGAGCGAGCCAGCCTGAATGATTTGAAGGGCTTAAAACAATTATTATCCTCAGCCGTTCCACCGAAAGGCACGACTAATGATAATCTAAAGAAATATTACGCTCTTTGTAATTGTCTCGCCGAACGCCTGCAAACCCGTTCGGATGTACAGGAGTTAAATTATCTTCTTTTAAATCCAAAACCCGGAACCAAAAGTCGGGGAGGAAGCCTGATTGGTGAGCACGGAGAACCTAAGACCAGATTATTATCTTCAGCCGGGCAACTGGAAGATGCTTTAAAAGTGTATATTCTAGGTATGAAGTCTGACTTGAATAATTATAAAAAAAATCAGTTTCGCTTTTTCAGTCCCCGATATATGGTTCACTATAATCTTATGCATGAAAAGCTGAATATTGCTGAAACATTACTCACCAATTTAACCCGACTCAATCAAAAAGAATTACCTGAGCAGACGCGGGCCAAGCTGATGGCTAAAATGCTGGTAACCGCGCAAAAAGTGAATGAGAAAGTAGTAGATCGGGCGTTTTTTGCTTCAAGCGGCAGATTAGGCGAGTTGTTAAATTCGCATGTCGGTTTTATGAAACACAATTATTCAATTGCCTATCATCAGGGATGTGTCGAATTGCATTCCAAAACATTTACGACGAGCAGCGGGCTTCACTAGCCTGCTGGCAACATCGCAATTTTCTCTTTTAATAACTTTTCAGCAAGCCGGATTTGTCGACGGGTCGCTGCCATGATATAAATCAGAAGGGTAATCATTTAACAGGAGATTTTTGTGTCAAAATTTAATGACGTAACCAAAGGAATTAGCACTCAACTCGCCAAAATGCGCAAAGAAATGCCTGACGTTATGGCCGGATTTTCTTCTTTAGCTCAGGCCGCTACCAAAGATGGCGCGCTGGATAAAAAAACGAAAGAACTCATCGCAATGGCTCTGGCTGTCGCCAATCATTGCCCTGGCTGTATCGGGTTCCATTCACAAGCTCTGGTTAAATTACAAACTTCACGTGAAGAATTGATGGAAACTTTGGCGATGGCTATTTATATGGGCGGCGGGCCGTCTTTAATGTATGCCGCAGAAGCATTGGAAGCCTTTGAAGAGTTTAGTGCCTGAGAGTGTCAGGCTATTAGAAAAAATCCCCTTTCCCAGTCAGGAGAGGGTTACTGCCATTAAGTTAAGCTCAATTGTATATTAAACTGTCATCCCCGCGAAAGGCGGGGATCCATCTCTGAGCTAGCCACAATAGTAACTGAGGAATAGATTCCCGCCTTTCGCGGGAATGACAGAAGTCCTTGATTTAATGGCAGTGAGGGCTAGGGTGAGGGTTGATTTTTAAACCCTCTTTCTAACTCTCTCCCAAGCTGGGAGGGGATTTTGGCAGAATTTTATATAAGAATTGAAAGCCGTTCAGGAAGGCAAGCCCAAAACTGAACTCATATGCTGCATGCGCGCTGTTTTTCCGGTAGCTGAATTGGATGAAGCAGCTGGAGCGGCTGCATTCCCCTGGCAGGGAAAGCTTTTCATTACACCAAGCCAGGCGACCTGAGAAACGGTCATTTTACTTTTGTCGCTTTCCTGGCTTGAGATACCATTATAGGTTTGAACAATGATGTTATTCATCGTCATTGCATCCAGTTTTTTTCCTTCGGGCAGGCAAAATAACTGACGCCCCTGGCTTTTTGCTAAATCATTGGCCTGAGTCAGTGTTTCGGCAATACTTTCTGCAGTAATAATCAAAACGTTCCGGGCTGAACGCGCCCAGGCCTGGGATTGGGCATCGGCTTTCATTTCCATCTGCGGGATGTTATTTGAAATGTTGATATAATGATCAATAGTGTCTGCTTTGACCAGGAAAGACAAGGTAGATAACATTAGAAATAAATAGGTCCGCATTAATAGTTCCTGTTATAGCAGTTCGATAGGACAGACTCTACAAACTCTTCCGGAAATAATCAAGATTAATGAGGATAAACGGGCAGGTAGTTGAAATAACTTTGCAGACATTCAGAACCGCATTCATCGTAAGTATTATCCAGACAAAGAAAAAAAGATTTTGCGCCCCGCTTTCTGGCTTCCCGCATGGCATCATCCAGCGTTGCAAATGAAGCCAGGTCAGTTCCCTTGTGCAAATAATCTGTCTTGTGGTTTGCGATTAACTCAACCAGGTATTGATGTAATTCAGTCGGCGAATAAATGAGCCCTACCGGATTGTCTTCCGATAACTCCAATATTCCCTCTCGTGATAAATTATCCATAGTCGCTTGAGATAGAAAATAACCATGTTATAAATTATAGCAAATTGGTTTTGAATTTGACAAAAAACCTTTTTTCAGGTTAATGACAAGCCTGTTTTCTTTGCTCCAGAATGGAAAACACTTCATTATCACCAATCACCAGATGATCGAGCAGCTGGACATCAATCAGCTTCAGCGCCTGACTCAGGCATTCAGTAACCCGATAGTCCTGCTGACTTGCTTCACATAATCCTGATGGGTGATTATGGGCAATGATGACTGCGGCAGCATTCAGTTTGAGTGCGCGCTCCACCAGGGGACGCGGGTGCACAGTAGCCGCATTGATAGTGCCGTGAAATAATTCTTCATAGCAGATAACCCGGTATTGACTATCCAGAAATATAGCCGCGAAAATCTCATTTTTCTTGTCGCGTAGCTGACGCTTGATATAGCGATAAGTTTGCTCTGTATTGCCAAGCTGCTGGTCTTTTTTCAAAGTGATAAATTCGCTGCGCAGGCAAATCTCACGCGCCGCCTGTAGCTGCAGGTATTTCACTTGCCCAAGACCTGGAATGCACTTGAATCCTTGTATATCTGCATTAAGAATCGCACGCAAATCACCAAATGTTTTAAGTAAATCCTGAGCTAACTGCAGACAAGAGCGTTTGCCGTTACCAGAGCTGATAAAAATTGCAAGCAACTCCGTATCGGACAGCTTTTCAGCGCCAATAGTTGCCAGTTTTTCGCGCAAATCCAGGGATTGCGCGTTAAACAAATTTGTCATTCTTATTCCTTTATAGCGAGGTTTGTGTTTTGATCGGGGATTATTCTTATCAAAACTGTTCAAGCATGCAAGATTTTGAAGATAAAAAAATACTGTTAGGTGTTTGCGGGGGTATTGCCGCCTATAAATCTGCTTATTTAGTTCGTGAACTGACCCGACTCGGTGCGGAGGTGCAGGTGGTAATGACCAGGGCCGCCACAGAATTTATTTCTCCCATGACCTTTCAAGCCCTAAGCGGCAAAGAAGTACGCATGGATTTATTCGATCCACAAGCCGAGCGTTCAATGGGACACATCGAACTGGCGCGTTGGGCCGATTATTTAGTCATCGCACCAGCGACCGCGAATTGTCTGGCCAGGATGGCTCAGGGGCTGGCTGATGATTTACTTTCGACCCTGTATCTGGTGGCCAATATTCCAGTCCTTGTATGCCCGGCAATGAATCACAGCATGTGGAATCATCCGGCGACTCGCGATAACTGTGAGCTGTTGAAGCAGCGCGGCGTTGTTTTTGTCGGGCCCGATGAAGGAGAGCAGGCTTGTGGGGAGTTTGGCCCGGGAAGAATGGCGGAAGCACCGGCTGTAATCAGCAGTTTACGCCTGCTGAAAGTTCGCCGGCTTCTGGCAGGGCAACACGTTCTTATCACTGCTGGCCCCACCCGGGAAGCACTGGATCCTGTACGATACATCAGCAATCATAGTTCAGGACGTATGGGCTATGCGCTGGCTGAAGCGGCCTGTATGGCAGGGGCTAAGGTGGTATTGATCACCGGACCCACTGATTTGCCGCCTCCATCCAATATCGAATGCCATCGGGTGATTTCTGCCAAAGAAATGTTTGACGAGGTGATGCAGCATTTAAAACCTGGAACTTTATTTATCGGATGCGCCGCTGTGGCTGATTATGCGCCTGTTGCCGTGGCTTCGCAAAAAATCAAGAAACAGCAGGGCCAAAAGCCAGTCATTGAATTACAGCTTAATCCGGATATTTTAAGCAGTGTTGCGCAGTCCAAAAAGGCGGGGCTGGTGATGGGCTTTGCCGCAGAAACCGATAATTTAATCGAAAATGCCAGACAAAAGTTAAAAAATAAGCAGCTTGACTTAATTGTAGCAAATCAGGTGGGGAACGGCTTAGGGTTTGATCGCCTGGAAAATGAGGTGGTGGTTATCTCGCAAAAAGAAGAAATCCATTTGCCTTTGAACAATAAACAGCGATTGGCGGCTGATCTTATTGCAATCCTGGCTTCAACTCTTCAAAATGTCGCCTCATCTGAAGTTTCTGGAGATAACTGATGGAACACGCAATTCAACTTAAAATCCTGGATCCCCGTCTTGGGAACAGTATCCCGTTGCCATCGTATGCTACTGAAGGGTCTGCTGGTCTTGATTTACGGGTCTGTATCGATGAACCTTTGCAAATTGCTGGCGGTGAGACGGTTCTTTTGCCTACCGGCCTGGCTATTTACATCGCAAACCCGCAATTGGCGGCTGTTATCCTGCCTCGTTCTGGTTTAGGGCATAAACACGGTATTGTGCTGGGTAATCTCGTGGGGCTTATTGATTCTGATTATCAGGGGGAATTAAAAATTTCCTGCTGGAACCGCAATCAGGAGCATTTTACTGTGAATCCTGGTGAACGTATTGCCCAATTGGTCTTCCTGCCGGTTGTTCAGTGCCAGTTTAAATTGGTGGATGCTTTTATCGAAACCCCACGAGGTGAGGGCGGTTTTGGCAGCTCGGGGAGAGGCTGATGCCTTATGTTGAAAAAGAAGTAAGCCCGCTGGTATTTCGTGCTTACGATATTCGCGGCGTAATTGATGAAAACTTTAATGAGGATGCTTTCTATAGCATTGGCAAAGCACTCAGCGTACGCATGAAAGCTTTGAATCGCAGCAGTATTTTTCTTGCTCGTGATGGGCGCCTGACTAGTGAGCGCCTGGCAGAAGCATTAAAATGCGGCCTGCTTGGCAGTGGAATCGATGTGATAGAACTCGGGGCGGTATCCAGTCCTGTGCTGTACTATGCCACTCATCTGCCGCAATCAGATTCGGGCCTCATTGTGACCGCTAGTCATAATCCAGCTGAGTATAATGGGATTAAAATGGTCCTGGCGGGTAAAACGCTGACCAAATCTGAAATCATGGATTTATACCAAATCATCCAGAATGGCCAGTTCATAGAGGGGCAGGGAAAAAGCTCTTTCCTGAATATTCTGGATGCCTATGCCGATCTGGTTGTTTCAAATGTGCATGTCGCTCGACCATTCAAGATAGTTGTGGATTGCGGCAATGGTATCGCAGGCCCGCTTGTTCCCAAAGTTCTGGAGCGCCTGGGTTGTGAGGTGATTCCTCTGCATTGCGAGGTAGATGGGCATTTTCCCAATCATCATCCCGATCCCACCATTGAAGAAAATTTAGCAGAGTTAAAAGATACGGTCAGAAAGCATCAGGCTGATATTGGCCTGGCTTTTGATGGCGATGCGGATCGTCTGGGTGTAATTACCGAAACAGGAGAAATGATCTGGCCCGATCGTCTGATGATGTTTTACGCCCGCGATCTATTGAAGAAAACAAAAAATGCGACCATCGTTTTTGATGTGAAATGTTCTGCGTTTCTAACCCGGATTATTGAACAGGGTGACGGCGTGGCGCAAATGTGTCCCACGGGCCATTCGATTGTGAAATCAGTAATGGAAGAAAAAGGCGCTATTCTGGCTGGTGAAATGAGCGGGCATTTATTTTTCAAAGATCGCTGGTTTGGCTTTGATGATGCTTTATACAGCGCCTGCCGCTTGCTGGAGCTCTTAAGTCAAAGCCCGCTAAGCCCCAGTCAGCAGTTTGCGCAAATCCCGATAAGTGTCAATACGCCGGAAATTAAAATCCCGATGGAAGAGAAAGACAAATTTCTGTTTATGCAGGAGTTTGAAAAAAAAGCAGAATTTCCCAAAGGGCGCGTTATTGGGATTGATGGCTTACGGGTGGAGTTTGCGGACGGATGGGGTTTATTGCGAGCTTCCAATACCACACCTTGTCTGATTGCAAGATTTGAGGCTGAGGATGAAAATGCTCTGGAAAAAATCAAAACGCTGTTTCGTAAACAGATAAACCAGATTAATCCGGCATTGGAGTTACCGTTTTAATTGTTCTTAAGACCTCCTACGTCCCGCGACTTGTTCGCGGGATCCAGGGAACCGGCTAAGATAAGTAAGCAGGGCCCTCATTTATAAGGATATTTTATGGATCATGGAAATATAGCCTGGATGCTAATATCCTGTGCTCTGGTAATGCTAATGACGCCTGGCCTTGCCTTTTTTTACTCTGGCTTAAGCCCAGTACGAAACACATTAAATACAATCAAAATGAGTTTTATTTGTCTGGCGATCATCCCGCTTATATGGGCGGTCTTTGGCTATTCTTTAGTCTACGGCGGGAGTAATCAATGGCTGGGAAATATGGATTATCTGGGACTCGCGGGTTTATTTTCTGCGGAAAATAAGAGTTTGCCTATTCCCATCCCGCTGTTTATGTTATTTCAAATGATGTTTGCAGTCGTCTCTCCGGCCATAATTTCCGGTGCGCTGGTAGGGCGAATGAAATTCAGCAGTTACATTTTGTTTGTATTTTTTTGGACCATTCTTGTCTATATTCCTTTGGCGCACTGGGTTTGGGGTGTTAATGGGTGGTTAGCACAAATTGGCGCAATTGATTTTGCCGGCGGAATCGTGGTTCATATCAGTGCCGGATTTTCTGCATTGATTGCTGCGATTATTCTTGGACCAAGAATTGGCTTATCGCAGCAAAAAAATCGTCCCCACAATATCCCTTTTGTGGTTCTTGGTGCTTCAATGTTATGGTTTGGCTGGTTTGGATTTAACGCAGGCTCAGCTTCTGCTGCCAATGATTTAGCTATTTGCGCAGCCATTACCACGATGCTGGCTGCAAGCTCCGCGGTTACAACCTGGACATTGCTATTATGGGCGCGGGGAAAAAGGCCCTCTGCAGTTGGCGCATCAGCTGCCGCGGTGATTGGCCTTGTTGCTGTCACGCCTGCATCGGGCTTCGTTACCCCTATGGGCGCCATCGTTATTGGCAGTATTACAGCAATCATTGCGCAGTTTTGCCTGGATTTCCTCAATCGTTTCGAGACGGTCGATGATGCGGCGGATGTCTTTGTCTGTCATGGCATCTCGGGTGTGATTGGTTCTGTTCTGACCGGTGTATTTGCCACGGTAACTATGAATTCCGCTGGTAAGGACGGTTTACTGGCTGGAAACGCTATGCTGATAGTTTACCAGTTGATAGCAGTCATTGTTGCAATTGCCATCTCCATAATCGGCACGGCATTGATTCTCTTTACTTTGAAAAAGCTGATAAACATCCGCTCAACCCCCGAGGAAGAAATTCAAGGGGTGGATATCATTGAGCACGGCGAAAAGGCCTATGACCATACACTTTCGCCCTAACTAAAATATTACATAGTTTTATTTGAGTGCTCGTATGAGAGGCTTTGCTCAGCACCCTGATTTTTTAAGTGATTCAGATTTTCTTTCATAATCAAACTCGCAGGCGCTGTTGTCGGCTTCATATTTGCAGGTAAATCCTCTGCTATTTCTGAGTCTTGAATAAGAGAAATTTGATTTAAGTAACTCATAAAATCATTAGCTCCGGGTCGTAAGTCTGGATTAGCCTGCAAGCTCATTTGAATGAGTTCTCTAGCTGCCTTTCCTGGCTCGGTTTGGAAAATTTCCGCTGTAAAGTCAAGGGCATCCGCTGTATTACTGACCGTTGAGTCACAGCCTGCAAGCTGAAGTTTTGAGGCCCAGGATAATTTTTCATCGCCTTGCTGCATGGTCAGTAAGTCGTATAACATGACTGCCAGCTGATAGCTGGAAAATTTATCCATGCTTATATGCACATTGCTTGATAGATCTCTAAGATATTCGGGTGCGGCAAAAGAATAAGTAGTATTCACTTCTTCATATTTTTCCAATGTGCCATCAGATTTTAAAGGGCGAATAAATTTTATATCAGAAACCGCCAGCTGCAACTTGTCATTGACTAAAAAGTTTTCTGCCTTAATATCCGGATGACCATAGCCTTTCTTCGCCAACAGAGCAACAAATTCCGCAACCTCCTGAGTTCTTTGCAAAGCCATGCTCACTGAAAGTTCGGGCGTTGCTTTGGCGTGCCGGGATTGGTATCGTAAAATATCACCATTCTGGCAAAATTCAGATACGGTGATCAGATTATTGTTCCCCATTGCCAATAAAGGGGTGACGGCACGCAAATAATCCTGAGTAAGAAACTTGCTAATCTCTGGATCCCGGCGTAGTTGGTTAATCAGACCGGGTTTGTAATCATTCCCGTCAGCCACGCGGATTAAATAAGATTGTCCTGTTTCCAGATTGGTGGTTACCCAGTTTTTGTTATTGCCACCCCCTTGAGGCCCCAATCGCTTAGTCTCAAAACCAGGTATAATATCCATTTGGTTGCTGGATAATTGTTTTGATAGCTCCAGCAGTGCTCGATTCTGAGGAGAGCGGAAGCCCAATAGGTCGGCTGCCACATGCTTCTGATGTTCGAACTCAACTTTTTTATCTTCCAGGGTTTCAAAAATATAATTCATTTCAAAAAGAACGGCACTCAATAAATTACGCAGCCGATGCTGGGCAATTGGCTTTCTACTGGTTTCAGTAGGGTGGTTTAGCTGAAGCAGTATATGATTTTTTAGTTGTTCAAGGGCATTGTAGTAACTGATCTTCGCTTGCTCACTCTCATGCTGCCCTGCACGTTGCTGATGGACCGCCAGCAGTAAAGGGTCTATTTTTGCATATAATTCATTCCTTGCAGCTAAAAAATTCCGAGGCGTTGTGTGCTTCGTCCACTCTTTAACGGTTGGAAGAGGTGTGGGATGCTGCGCCAATTCCAGAACGCTTTTTTCGCCAGAGGTTCCAGGGAAAACGCTTGTTTCAAATGATGCGAACTCTTCCATCACCAGGCTGCTTGAATACCAGTTAAGATAATTATCGATATCTTTGTCCACAAAGTTAGGGTCATGTTTCGTTTGCATGTCTATAAAAACTGTTTCAGATAAAGTATGTATCTGCGCCAGAAGCATAGCCTGTTCCCGCCTGTCTGATCTTTTCTGATCATACAAACGGATAAGCGAGTTCAGTGTGTTTATTTCGGCCAGTTTTCCGGACGTCTGGATTGGTGTGAGCATACATACTCCGATTCATTCCCTTAACTACAGTGTAGAATACGGATTCAGGTTTGCTATTAATGGATACTCATACCGGGTGTTCTATTTTGTAACAGATGATGATACTCATTGGATGCAAGATCCGCTGCCAGCTTATTATGCTCATTGCATAAATCGGTTCTTGCGCCATGTGCAAGAAGTAGTTCAATCATTTTTCCATTGCTTTGCCCGGCAGCTAAATGGAGAGCGGTATTGAGTTTACGGTCTTGCTTATCAATTAAATTGAATTTACCCGTTAACACCGCTGTTACTGCTTCAGCATAACCTCCGGCTACGGCATAATGCAGAATAGTTTGATTGTGAAGCGTTCGATGTTCAACCATCGCTCTATTTCTTAACAAGGGCTGATATATTTTTTTTAATCCAAGTAACAAGGCCACATGCAGTAATGTTTCGCCTTCATCATTGATTGCTTGCAATGCCGACGGATTTTTCTGAAGCGCGTCCAATGCTTCATCCTCCATTTGGGCTCGCAGCAAATAGAACAGGATATTTTCACCTGCAGCATCCAATCGCTGAACAATTTCAGGCAAGGTATGAGAGAACTCTCGGTAACACTCTTGTCGCATGGCAATATTGTGGCATTGCAAAGCCAGCATGATTGGCAGCTTACCTGCCATATTCGCTTGCATGGCTGACATATTCAGTTGCAGCAGAAACCGTATGACCCGAGGATGACCATTAATTGAAGCCAGATGCAGCGCTGAATTATTAAAGTTATTCACATGTTGCAGGCAGTTTTTCCTGACCTCGTTATTACTGTGCGGCCAGGCCTGTATCAGAAATCGATCCATCCCATTTTTAGCGGCATAGCTGAATACTATCAGAGATGAATCGAAATCAAGGGTTTCATCCAAAGCGTTTTTATTTTTTATTCGCTCATAACTTTCATACAAGTGTTTAAGGGCGGTGATAGTTTGCTGGGGCTGTAAATCACTTTTAATATTTCTGCGAAAATAATTGACAATTGTTTCCAGATCGCGCTCATTGATTTCATCAGGATTGATCTGCAATTGTCGAAGGCGTGTTTCCCAGCTCGCTGGTCCAAAAAAACCTTTCATAGCTATCCTGTCCTTGTTGTTTAAACGAAGTATAGTCCGAAATCAGCCGCAGTGAATCATGGAATTGGAGCTAATTGAAAGTAATGCCAATTTTTTTTACAAATCAATTGTGGCAAGGTACTATTGCTGTTCACACAGGTCATTATAATGTCATTCCCAGGAGATAGGGGGGCAAGTCAGGAGTGCGTATGCGAATTATGCAATGGGTCAAATCGTTTGTTAAGTTAGGCGGTCAGTCTAATCTCATTGATGAACTCGATGACGACATTGAAAATAATTTAGAGAAAAATAATCCCCCTCAGGCTGAAAGTTCAGGAGAATCCAATCCCATTCTGGATGGAGCAAAGTCTGCTCCTGCTCCTGAAAAAAAGACATCACTCTGGGGTGCATTTTCCTATTTCATTTCTTATATTTGTACTGGAAAAAATCTTCCAGACATAAGTCTTGCGCAAGTCATGAATCTGATTCAGGCGCTTGCAAATGGGTCCAGTTCTTTTTTGTTCGCGAAAATTGCCGAAGCATCGTTCACGGATGAAAAATCAATTGAAATAATGGGTGTAGAGTATTCAGTTGAGTCCCTTGTTGCAGCACTTACCTGCATTTATGCTCTAGGAGGACTTGCTAAAACACAGGCGCAAATACTTCTCACAGGGCCCCGTGCCGATACCTTTGAACGGGTGGTCACTGAAGCAACTGAAAGACAAGTAGGGCTTACTCTTGAAGAGAGCATTCGGCTCGGTTCATATCCTCAGATACAGCTTATTCAAAAAAGCATGGGGATTGAAGAGTTGATTGAAGCTCTATTTGGCGAGACGCTTAGTGCCGCCGATATAGCTATTCTGGGAAGCGCCCTCATGGCAGTATTGACTCACTCCGCGGCTTTGGGAATCAGCGCTGTGTCCATTTTTACTGCCTGTGGGCTTTTTGCTGCTACCAGAGTGAACACTATAGTCGAGGCAAAATCAGAATATATACAGAAAAATAATAAAGTATGGGAAACGTTTCTTGGCGCATTGGCCAACAAGGGAATAATAGACAATTTTGATAAAAAAGCTGCCGCCAGGGCGCTTGTTTCAGGGGCGAACAAAACCTTCGGTGAAGCACTGGTTAAAATGGATAAAATAAAGCATAGAACCAGCCAGGGATATACTGCAATTTCGAGAACAGGTATGCTCTTGGGTGCTGTATATGCCGCCTATCAGCTAAGAGAAGGAGCGCTTAGCCCTCAAAGCTTTATCTTCATCCTTGGCTATCTCAATCAATTATGCCAGATGGCTCCCGATTTTGGGGCGGCCTTCACGCGTCTATTGTCTTTAATGCCAGACTTACAAACGGTCTATGGTCAATTTATAGATAACAGCAAACAGATAATAGACAAACATCCTGATGTAAAACTGGACTTAACTGAAAACGATCATCCCGCCATTGAGTTTAAAGACATTCGCTTTAGATATCCCAAAAACGAGGATAATGAGCAAGAGCGCAAAATATTGAGAGGGATTTCAACCAGGATCCAAAAAGGAGAGTGGGTTGCGGTTGTCAGTGCCAGTGGCGGGGGTAAAAGTACCCTTTTCAACTTGTTATTTGGCCATTCCACACAAAGTGGAGGCTCTATTTATATTAATGGGCAGGATGTCGATGGTATAAGTCTCAAGGCGCGGCAGGCTTTTATCACCTTATTTTCTCAAAAGGCGGGCTTATTTAAAGGATCAGTCAAAGAGAATATCCTGTTTGGTGCTCAGGAGCCGGTGGAGGATGTGGATACTGTAATCTTCAACCTGGCTGAATTATTGGGTATTGATGAACTCTTAAATCGCTTGTCCAGTAAACTGGACACGGATGTGGGTGACCAGGGGCAGGGCTTATCAGGGGGCGAGCAACAGAAGATCGCTATCCTTCGCGGCTTAATGAAAAATAGGGACGGTATTTTTCTCCTGGATGAAATTACATCTGCTCTGGATGCTAGCTCAGCAAGAAAAGTGATGGAGGCCTTTAAGAAATATTTCAAGCCCTATGCGGCTTTGATGATTACGCACGAATTGAGCGAAGCACGAGATTTTGCCGATCGGATTATTGTAATCGACGGCGGAAGGGTCATAGCTGAGGGAACCCATGAGGAGTTAATAGGGAATTGCCAATTTTACCGTGACTTATGGAAGGCGGCCAATAAAGAGAATACTCCCTCAAGCTCTTATCAAAAGATGACTGCAAAAATGGGGGTGGATGCTAAAAGGGAATCCGGGGATATTGAAATTGAAAGCGATGGGCATTGGGATAGCCCTTTACAGACGAGTCCCAAACGCAGAAAGCCGGAGAAAGAAGGGAAGGCCGCCAGCAACTCCAGCACCATTGCCCTCTCTTAGCTATTTGCAGCCACAATTAAAATTGGTTCACAGAAACTAATGTAAATCCTGGATTACCAGGGCTTACAGTCGACTGAAAAAGGTGAGGGATTAAAGTTTGTCAGCTTATCTTCTGCCCTTTCTTCGTCTTGCTCTACGTCGTCCTTCTTCAGATCGGGTTTGGGTTCCATTGCCAATGGCGATAAAACTAAACCCTTCTTTTCCTCGCGTGATTTCTCATTGATTACCGCGGGTCTCGGGACCGGTAAGAGATTGTTCGCTAACTGTTGAATAAAGGCATCGTATAAAGAGCGGGCAGGAAGATTAATACGTAAGGAGAGTATATTTTTTTTCGTATCTTCAACCAGATGGATGCAATCATCGCTTAAATGATGCTGTTTTTTAAATGAATTGAACTCTTTAATAACTGCGGTCATAAACTTGTTTAATTCGTTTCTTTGCTTTTCAGATAAAGCATCTGGCTCGCATTGAAGCTTGATGGTCAGCGTCAGCGATTTAGGATCAGTATGGACCAGCAATAAGCCTCGCTCGATTAACTCAGCAATTACCTCGGGATCAAATAATTCCTCATCTGACTCAGCTTCTTCACTATTCTCTATTGGAGTAAACTCAACCAGGAAATCTTCATCATCGGCTAAGGGAGATAAATTTGTCAGTGATAACTCAAGGTTTTGGCTGCTGGTATTCTCTGATGACTCTTCAGCCCCGCCGCCACCGCCGCCTCCGCCATGTCCAAAACAACGGGGAGTTGGCGCAATTTCTTTAAAACAGGTCTTGCAGCGTACTTTGGCTGACTCCGCGGCCGCTTCTTTTTCTTCTTCACTTTTCCTGAATCGTTGTAAAACCATGGTGATGGAGGAGCTTGAGGCCTTCTCGTTCAGGCTTGGGGTAGTCTTTTGCTGGGCTTCTGGCATGGGGCATCCTGATTTAAACTTGATTAGCAATGTTTGAAATTATATTTAAAAAGCCAATTCAACTTCACAGGAGCAGCAGAATTTTACAATATCTTTACGACACCCCGAGTACGTCATCCTGAACCATCCTCTCAACGTCACCCTGAACCATCCTCTCAACGTCATCTTGAACCATCCTCTAAACGTCATCCTGAACCATCCTTTAAACGTCATCCTGAACGCAGTGAAGGATCTCATGAATCTGGCTCAGTTCCAAGCAGTTTGAGATCCTTAGCTACGCTCAGGATGACCTACCTGGGAAGTTACGTTTGTGCCTCCTCTTTTTGAAGAATAACGAGACGGGTCAACAGTGGTTTATCTTCCTGTTTTCTGCTGGCTATTTCCTCTTGCTTTATCCAGCGAAAATGAGATTTTAAGGCTAATTGCTTTAAATAGTCCAGATGATGACTAAAACGTGCGCTCGCCTGTAATTGCCAGGGCGGTTCGAAGCAGATTTCGGTATTGAAAATGAAATAGGCTCCTGTGAGTAAATGCTGACTGATTAGCTCAAATAGCCCGGAAAGATCGCCAAAATAAGGCAGGACATCCGCAGCAATAATCAAATCATACAAGGCTGTATCTTTTTTCAGAAAATGAATAATTTCATCTTCAACCAACTGATCATAGATCCCTTTTTCATGCGCCTGAGCAAGCATTTTTGCAGCGATATCCACGCCGATAAGTTTCTGGCAAAATGAACGAATACTGGCTCCGGAAAGTCCAGTTCCACAACCTAAATCCAATACCCGTTCGACAATCTGAATATCGGCCTCTTTGAGGAATTTTCGAATTCGTTCTGGTAAAGAATAACCAAGATAATCCTTTAGGTGCTGATCGTAATAAAGCGCGTAATTATTGAATAAATTGGCCGCATATTCTGGCGCTGTTTCCGCTCGTTGATTATTCATCAAAGCATTCAGCATATGCCGGCTTGATTTATCCTCCGGCTTGACAAGCAAGGCCTGCTGCAGTAATTTTTTGGCCCGTTCTTTATCTTCAAGACGAAGATAAATAGCGGCGAGATTATTAAGAGCGGCAAAGTGACGAGGATCTGTTTCGAGAATTTTTTCAAAATGAGCAATGGCTTCGTTTAAATGACCTAAAGCCATTTGCGCAACGCCTGAGTTGTATAAGTATTCACTATTATCAGGAAACTGTTGCAGCAAAACATCATAATGCATTAATGCATTTTCGAAGCGGTCGTGATGGATAAATGTCGCGGCCAGATTGTTGCGTGCTTCAATGTGATCATTATCAATAGTTAGTGCACGTGTGAAATAATCAACCGCTAACTGTCCATTATTCTGCTTCAAGGCGACCACCCCCAAATTAGTCAGCGCCTGCACATGATTTTCATTTTCCTGTAAAACGGTTTGAAAAGCATGTTCTGCTTCTTTCAGTCGATTGGCTTCGAGTTCCAGTACGCCCAGATAGAATTGCGCCTCAACATGAGAAGGATCCAATGCCAGGACGTTTTTAAATTGAATTTTTGCAGGGGTTAACTGATTATTTTTTAGTAATAACAAGCCTAAATTAAAGTGAGCCAGTATAAAATCAGGCTCGGCATGAACAGCCTGGCGATAATGCTCGAGCGCTTGAAGATAATCTCCCTGGATAGCATAGACACCTGCCAGATTACAGTGGGCCTGGGCATACTCATTATTATAATGAAGTGCTTCCTTGTAATGGGAAATGGCTTGATCAAAATCATGTATATTTTTATATGCATTGCCCAGATTATTAAGAAGCACCGGATTATCAGGTTTTAATTGCAGGGATTGCTTCATGAAGAGCACCGCATTGGCCATATCGCCCAACTGTGCATAGGCTAAGCCTATATACTGCAGGGCGCGCTCATTCTGAGGATTGATATTGAGCAGCTGCTCGTAGAGGGTAATCGCCTGCGGCAATTGTCCCCCATAATGAAGCGAGTAAGCTTTCTCAAATAGTTCATCATCATTCATAGTGATCTGACCATTAAAATATGCGGGATTCCATCCTCATCAAAAGGTTCTCCCTCACTCGAAAATCCATAAGATTCATAAAAGCGTTTTAAATAAAACTGCGCATGAATATGAACCATTTTGCCGGCAAAATGAGTTTGCAGATAATCCATGACATTGTTTAGCAATTGTTTCCCCAATCCCTGGCCTCGCGCGATTGCGGCAGTGACAATACGGCCAAAACTTAAGATATTGGCATCATAGTCGGGTTGAATTCGCGCATAGGCTAATAAAGTCTGGCCTTCGCGCATACACAGGTGTAAGGCCTGTTGATCCTTATAGTCCAGATCCTGATAGGGACATTGCTGCTCCACTATAAATATAGCATTTCTCAATTGCAGAATGTCATATAAATCCTGGGTTGAGAGTTCATTGAATGATTGGATGCTGGTAATCATAGTAGCTCCTTCAGCTGATCCCGAAGCTGAGATAAGGCGCGTGCCCGATGGCTGATTTTGTTTTTTATTTCAGGAGACAATTCAGCGGCGGTGGACTGCTGCTCTGGAATATAAAATATTGGATCATAACCAAATCCCTTGCTTCCTCTGGGTTCAAAAATGATCTGCCCCTCGATTTTGCCATAAGCTAAAAGAGGTACGGGATCATCTGCGAAACGCAGGATAGCAATAGCACAAAAGAAATACGCTTGTCGTTTTTCTTGCTTCAAATCCTTCATATTGTGCAAGAGCTGCTGGATATTATCGCCATCCGTTGCATCTTCTCCCGCATAGCGGGAGGAATAAATACCAGGCGCACCATTGAGTGCAGGAACCACCAGCCCTGAATCATCCGCCAATGCTGCTTTTCCTGACTGGGTGCTGGTATGACGAGCTTTAATCAAGGCGTTTTCAATAAAGCTTAAACCGTTTTCCTCAGGGCTTTCGATTTCAAAATCAGCCATGCTTAAGCATTGAAGAGGGGAAAGGATAGCTTGAATTTCTTTAATTTTTCCTTGGTTGGAAGTGGCCAGTACAATTTCTTTCATAAATGAACCAAAACAGAATGGAAGCGTATTTTGAAGTATATCAATGCCCTTATCTCACCGCCTCATGCATTTGGAAAAATTTTATTTTCGCCAATATTGAATGTTTAAAATTTGGTATAATATATTAAACAATGGACACAGAGATAGCTAAATGCATGACTTGGATAAGAAAAGGATTGTTTCAAGACCTGTAACCAATAGCCAAGGTGAAAGTATACTCTATGGCTTTGGATATGACGAAATAAAGGGTCGTAGAAATGAACAGGAGGATGCTTTAGCCTGGGAAGTTTTCGAGCCATCCATATTTGAGGATCTGACACCGCTCCAAATAGCACAACGCTTATGGACTTCTTATCGTCTCATTAACCTGGAAATTTTAAACAAAATAAATCAAAGCGGAACTACCGCTGTAACCACCATTTTTAACGGGGAGTATCTGATTGGCGCTCTAGTCGCTGATGCAGCAGTTTTTATCGCTATTTATGATGAAAAAGGGGAGCTTGTTGGTGTTAGCAGGCTCAATCAACGAGTCCATAAACCCGAGGTGCAATCAGAGCGAGACAGGATCTACGCAGCCGGCTCATGCATCGATGTTAAGGAAGGGCGGGTGCAGGGCAGATTAGCTATCTCGCGAGCCTTTGGCGATAAAGACGTTAAAGGGATTATTCCTGATCCTGATTTAATGATTACCTATGTGGGGGATATTCCGAAGGAATACAGTGTACATCTTATCAGCAGCTGTGATGGGTTTACGGATGCGGCTGAGTATGACACGCAAGAGAGCCATGAAGAATTATTAGATTCTTGCTTAAAGGCATTGAACAAGGGCAAACCGGGACGCTGTGATCCTATAGAAATAGCCAGCTATCTCACCCGAACGGCTCTTGCCAAGGGATCTCGGGACAACATATCCGTGTCGGTTCAAATTGTGAAACGCAGCGGTAAATACGCCTTTTTTTACGGGATGTCTGGTCTTTATGACGGCCACGGCGGCTATGAGGCTTCGCATTACACCGCAGATCACATCGGGGATATTATCAAGAAGCAATTGCTTCTCTCTGAAGAAGAATATGCCCTGCAAGAGCAAAGCGCTATCCAACAGGAGGCTGATTTTCTACGTGATAATCAGGACGTTAACGATGGGTTCATCCTGAGTTTTTTCCCGCCTTCAGATGATAGTTTAACGGACGATTCTAAAGGGGCGCCTGAACCAGTGATTGAGGAATCAGAAGAAGTGGTCAATGCCAAGGCAAGTGAAATATCCTCTGTCATCAATGTAACATTCTGGAGTTCAGAGGAAAAAAATGTAACCAGAGTTCTTCCTGGAAATAAGCCCCCGGAATTACCTTAAATCGGCCAAATATGCGCTTTAAATAATCATAAAATATCTGTTGTAATCACAGTGGCATTTTATATCCTGATTGGGCATTTTTTCAGAATTGATTTCCAAAAATACTTTCATTATCATGCCGCTGTTACCGGATATGTTTATGGAAATTAGGAACAATCATGAGCTTTGCAAGTCCTCTTTATCACGTTTTTCTATTCAACTTTATCTCTTCTTTTATTAAAAATAGTACCTCCCTGTATTGTTAGCCCAGTTTGGAAAATCCAGGCCTTTTTAACGGTTTGGTATTCTGATGCTGGCGATGTCCGATAAGTCTGGAAGGCAAATCTTGCATCGCAAACAATTTGTAGACAAAAGGAAAAAAAATGTCGCAGATTTTTACAGGTACAGGCTTGGGCCTGCAAGGCTCCTCTTTGAGCCAATTAGGTGCTTACGGTCCACAGGGCAATGCTATTTTTGGCCAGAACGGCCTTTCATTGTATATCAATGCAGCCAATGGCAATCTGATATTAAAACAATCCGATGGTTTCCTGGCGAGTCAGGGAATCGGTTTCAACTTATTTTCAACCTATAACGCTCAAGGAAAAAAAGCAGATCGCTGGTTGTTTAATACCCAAACTCATCTGATTATCAATGGCGAGCCAAACAGTGCGGGTGGGAGCCTGACCCGTATCGGTGAGGATGGCCATCACACTCGCTTTGTTTTTGATTCGGCGAGCAAGACCTATCTGCCCGAGGACGGCGGTACTGAAAGGATACAATGGACGGGCAGTGGATGGTCATATTCTCAAGGCGCATCCGCAGTCAGTTGTGAATACAATACGGAAGGATTGCTGACAGCCTGGAGCGATCGGGATGGGCATCGCTTGAATTATGTGTATAAAGATGGCCAGCTAAGCGATATATTTGATTGCACTGGCCAGCAAAATATCCATTGGCAATTCCAGCAGGGATTACTACAGGATATCAGTTTTTATGATCAGGGTTTGCTAGTCCATCACCTCCACTATAGCTATGACGACTCTGGCCGTCTTCGATTAGTTATCCAGGATCAGAACGATGGCAAGAGCTCCTGGGTGGCTTACGATTATCAGGATGATTCCGATCTCATCGAATCAATCCGACAGAGCGATGGCTGTGCGCTGCATTTCAGCTATGACGAGCAGAACCGGATAAGCAGTATGTCCGATGGAGAGGGCAGGATAACTCGATTCGATTATGAGCCGGGCTGTACAAAAGTAAGCAATCAATTGGGGGAAATGTGGTGCTATTCATTTGATGATAAGGATCGTCTCACAGTAATCAGAGGTCCGGACAATAATACAATCAGCTATCAATACCAGGGCAATTACCTGAGTCGCATTGTGAAGGGCGGACTGGCATGGAACTTTATTTATAATGAGGCAGGAGACTGTATACGTACCGAGGAGCCTGATGGACAGATTATTCAAAGAACCTTTGACGCCGAGCATCGCCTCTTGTCTGAAAGCAAATCATCCATATTTAACGGAAATAACCATCCAGGACAAACAGCGACAGCCCATTATATCTATGACTCGAAGGGGCATTTGCGCTTTGCAATTTCTGATAATGGAACGGTTACTGAATATCGCTATAACGAGGCGGGTGCATGCCTCAATCGCCGAGTCTATTTAAAATCAGCTTTTGATTTAAGCCTTTCGGATTCAGGACAGCCTGATTTAAGTGATCTGGAGTCCTGGAGCAAGCGCCAGACTGCCGCACAAATCAGCCTGGTCGAATATCAATATGACTGGCGCGGACAACTGCAGCAGGAAATCCACTATCAATCAGTGGACGCTGCAGGAAACGGTTTTGAGCAAAATGCATTAAGAACTTACTATCAATATGATGCACGTGGACGTTTGATTGAAAAAACAGTACCCACTGAATGGGGTGATAACAAAACCTATTTTTTTTATGATGATTTGGGTCGTCTCATCTGTTCCAGAGATAATTTGGGTCTTATCAATCAGTATGAATATGATGACAGTCATCAGCGAATAATTCAAACAGACAGCAGGGGTCTAAAAACGCTTTATCTCTATGATCGAAGCGGGCTTCTTTTGTCAAAGCAGCAGCTGGGTACTAATAACCGTGATTTCGGAGTACAGCGGTTTGAGTATGATAAAGCAGGACGTCTGACTTCGGAAACCGATTGGGAGGGGCGAAAAAGCTGGTATTTTTATGACAAGGCAGGGTTGCTTTGCGCTAAAGTCGATAATAATCATCATTTAAAGGAATACCGCTACGATGCCGAGGGCCGTTTGATTCAGTCCATCGAATATGCCCAGAAAGTAAATGAAAAGGAGCTTGGCGGTCTTAACCTGGAATTAATTCGCCCTACTCACTCAAGTAAAGATCGCTATAACTGGACGTTTTATAATCAATACAATCAAATTGCTTATCAGGTTGATGCCACCGGGGCAATTATTGGTTATCGCTACGATGCACAAGGCCAATTGACTGAAAAAATCGCCTATGCAGAGCGTATAGCAATAACTAATTTGTTTGATGCCATAAAATCGGGAAGGATAACCCCGGTTGAAAATGCTAATGATCGGCGCTACCGATACTATTATGATATTGCCGGGCGTTTGCAGGCTGAAGTTAATGCTGAGGGAGCTGCAATCGGCTATCAGTATGATCGCTTGGGAAACTGTATTGAAGTTCGTAAATTTTACAACAAGGCAATTACCAGCGATCTGAAATTCTGGGGGGATATTGAGCCGGCTGTTTCCGACAAAGATATCGTTAATTACTCATTTTATAATTCGGCGGGTTTAAAGGAAGCGGACATTGATAGCGAAGGCTTTGCCACCAGCTATTACTACAATAACGCGGGTATGCTGCTTGAAAAAAGACAATATTTTACCGCTTTATCCAAGCCATTGCGTTTGAACTTTGATAAATCCTGGGAGGATCAAAAACCCAACTGTCATCCCAAAGACAGGATAACCAGTTATCGCTATGACGAACGGCAGTTATTAATCGAGGAAAATCAGTCAGGCGGTTTAACCTTAAATTATTTCTACGACAATAGCGGCTTAATGCTCGAAAAAAGAGCTTTCGATCGTTTCCGGGATCAAATCCGCGGTACACGTTATCAATACGATGAGCGAGGTCGACTGATAGCAAGTCTCAGTGCAGAAGGCGAAAAGCTATTGCGCAATATCGAGCTTTCAAAAGAGGAAATTGCCGCTATCTGGCAGCAGCATGCTATCCATTATAGTTACAGTAATAATGATTCCTTACTGACGAAAATCAATGCGCTTGGGCAAACAGAACGCTATGTTTACGATGAGCAGGGCCGGCTGGCGTTTATTCTCAATGCGGACGGGGAAATCAGGGAACAGCAATATGATGACTTTGGGAATCTGACACGTTACATTCAATACAGCAAACATTTTAAAAATCTGCCTTTTGAAATGAATGCTGGCAATTTACACGATTACCTGACATTGCACAAAGATCCCGCAGATGAAGTAACTGAGTATGAATACAATCATCTCGGACAAGTTATCAGAACCTGTAAAGGTTCTCGCCTGGAAACAGCGACCCGCTACAATGCCTTTGGCGAAGTGGAACAACTGATTCAGGATGCACAGGGAAAATCCCCGCTCACAACTAATTATTTCTATGATAAGAGAGGGCTTCTCGTTCAACAACAGGACAGTGTCACAGGAATTTATAAACCGCAATCCTGGAGTTATGATCGTTTTGGACGACTGATGACCGCAGTTGACGCCAATCAAAATAAGACCAGTTATAAATACAACCAGCGAGGGGAATGCACCGCCGTCATCAATGCGAAAGGTAAAGAGAAAACCATGCGCTATGACGCGTTTTCAAGGGTAGTGTATGAATTTGATCAGCTGCGGACCATTTATGAATATGATGACAGCAACAGCAGCGTAACGATCAGACAGCCGGATAAAGGCAGAGAAGTCAAGACAGAATTTAATGCCTTTGGCGACAAAATTAGCTTTACTGATTTCAATGGTGCGATTACCTCTTTCACATATGATGTGAATGGGCAATTAATCGAAAAAAATGGACCCTTGGGTCTTCAGTCTTTTTATACCTATGATCGCGCCGGGCAATTAATCAAGGAATCAAAAGACGGCCGTATTACGCAATACAGTTATGATGCGGCGGGAAGAGTATTGAGTAAAACCATCGATCCTGCGGGTTTGAATCTCAGCACTCGCTATCATTTTGATGGTATAGGTCGTCAACTGGAGGTCATTGGCCCTGATCAGATTGTTAAACAATACCGCTACGACAATGCTGGAAATTGTATTCGTAGTTGCATTGATCCTTTGGGTTTGAATTTAATCACCGAGTATGAATATGACAGTCAGAATCAGCTGACCAGGCAAACAATCCTTAATTCCGGCGGCAAAAACCAGATTACTGCCTATGAATGGGATGCTTTAGGACGCTGTACCCAAAAAATAATTGATCCTGAGGGACTGTCCCTGGTGACGCAATATACCTACGACGCCAAGGGCAATCTCTGCAGTGAAACTGATCCTCGGGGCAATACCCGTTATTGGATCTATGATGTCATGGATGAATGCCGGTTCCAGATTGATGCGCGGGGTTGTGTCACTGAGTTTAAATATGATCAGAATGGCCGCAATATTTGCACTATCCAATATGACAATGAAGTACGGCTAAATGCTGCGGCTACAGAAAACGACATGAGGCTGCTGCTTAAAAGCAGTAGTGCGGATCGCTACAGCTTCAAGCAATTTGATTCCGATGGACATGTGCTATTAAGCTTTGATCCAATGGGTTATGCGACTGCATACACTTATGATGTGCAAGGCAATGCCACTCGGATAATACGTTATGCAAAACCGGCATCACTTGAGGATTTAAAGAACGGGATCATTCCGGTTTTTGGAAAAACGGAAGCTGGTCGGGTACAGCATCTGGCCTATGACAGTTTAAACCGCCTGTGTTATCAGCTGGATGACGAACATCATCTGACTGAGTTTAAATATAATCAAGCTGGCGAAGTGGTTTCTAAAACCCGATTTGCCAATCGCTTTCTCTTCAATTTGAATCAATTCAATCAGGCTGAGATTGAAAAATCGATATCCAGAAATCCGCAGTCTGATCAAACCAGCCGTTATAGCTATGATCAGGCAGGCCGACTGCTTGCTGAGTTAAATGCTGAAGGCTTTGCCGTTAAATATCAATATGATCGTCTGGGTAATCTTATTGCCACGCAGGGTTTTGCAATACCAATAAGCAGCGTATTTGATGAAAACTGGCTGTCTGCTCTCAAATCAGATAGTCATGATCGTATTACTCGTTCAGTGTTTGACGCGGCTGGCCGGGAAATTTATCGAGTCAGCGCCGAGGGACGTGTTATTGGCCGACAATATGATGCGGTTGGAAATATTATCTCCGAGACCAGCTATGCCGCCAGGTTCAATCTATCAGAATATTCTGAAGAGAGCTTGGCGCTGGCGCTGCAAAATATCCAGGGGCGAACCTCAGCTTATCAATATGACAGCAACGGGCGCCTGACGAATAAAACAGATGCCGAAAATCAGCAGACAGTATATGACTATGATGCGAATGGCAATCTCATCTCCAAAACAGAAGCGAATAGAGCGATCTGGTGTTACGAGTATGATGCGTCCAATCAATTAATTACCACCATTTCCCCCGAAGTCGATGTCGCCTTGGGTTATCAATCACAGCGCCGTTCGATCATAACTCGAAACCTGTACGATAACTTTGGAAATATTATTAAAACGGTCAAGGATGCAGAAGGACTCTGCCAAATTCGTGAATATACTTTTGATGCAAACAATCATTGTGTACAAATCAGTTATCCCGATGTAGCCATCAATAAAGCCGACTTAAACGGCTCAATGAACCGGCAGGAACTAAGGAAAACCTTGAACGAAACATTTCGTTATAATGCTTTCGGTGAGGTCGAGGCTCAGTCTGATCGGGCTGGTAACTGGCAATATTTTACCTATGATCGCGAAGGACATCTGCGGTTTTCATTGAATCAATTGGGCGCTTTAACTGAGTATGAATACAATGATTTGGGCCAGCTGGCTGGAAAAACCACATATGCCACAGGTATTTACCTCAAGCCCGGTAGTGAGGTAAACGGTACACTGCTTGCTGATGCTCGTAAAACCAACGTCCTGGATCGCCATGAGTTTTATCAGTATGACCGGCTGAATCGGCTAATTAAAACAGAAAAAGACAGTATGCGGTCGTTCAACGCGTCTAGCCGCAGCTATGAGTTCTCTACCCCAACAACCCGTTATCAATACAATGCCTTCGGGGAAGTCATCAATACCGCTGTTTTGCTGCACGAGGGACTCTATGCTTCCAGCCGTCGATACTACGATAGAGATGGTTTGCTCACTGGAGAACTAAATGCTGAAAATTATTTAACCCAGTATCAATACAATGCCTTTGGTGAATTAAGCCAGCAAACCGAGTACGCCGAGCGAACCAGTTATTTTGATGAATTTGATGTTAAACCACCGGCAAACGCCAGTTTGGATCGAGTGTTTCTATATCAATATGATGCTTTGGGAAGAGTCCAGAAAAAAACACAACGTCAGGTGACTTATCAACAGTTGAATAGCAATGGGCAACTGGTGAATTTAACCGCGGATATTGTTAATTCCTACGAATACGACAGCATGGGGCACTTGGTAAAAATGACCGATGCCGAGGGGCAGAGCAGTTATTTCAGCTATGATGCGCTTGGGCAGTTAAAAGCCAAAATGGGCCCGCAAACACAGTCTGGGCGTGCTGCTGTATCGTATACCTATGATGGCCTTGGGCATCTTATCGAAACTATTCAACATGCGAATGGAGCCAAACTCGACAGTGAGGGTTTTATTCTCCCGGCAGCATCAGCCAATGACCTCCATACGCTTGATTTTTATGACAGCAATGATCAATTGCTCCTGCAGCAGGATGCGATGGGGCATCTTAAATTTTATAGCTATGATGAACAAGGGAATATAGCCCGTGCCTGGGAGTTACTTTCCCAGATTGACGGAAGCCAGCGGCTTATTGACAAACGCTATTTTTATGATGCCGGCGGCCATTTGCTGCGAGCGGCTACTCGAAAAGCCAATGGGGACTGGGCCTGTGAGGATAGCCAATATAATGTGTTTGGCGAAGTGGCTCATAAGGGAATTAATGGACAACTTAATATCCATTATGACTACGATCAGGCGGGGCGTTTATGGCGCACTAACTCCGCGGGCTATTATCAATTGTTCATCTATGATTTGAGCGACAAAGTGACGCAAATCATAACCTCTACCAACGCCTTTCGTCCGGCTGCCGGAGAAGATGGCCTGGATCTGTCGGATAAACAGTTTGAAACTGCGCGATCTTTTCAAACGGAATCCTGGGAGTTTGATCTTCAGCGTCAGAATAATCTCTATGACAAACTGGGCAATTTGCTGGCGCAAAGCCGTGAGTCGACAGAAAATCCGCTAACGATTAACGATAGTGTCCATCTGAAAACCATAAATCAGACGTATAGCTATGATCGCTGGGGAAATGTGTTAAGCCATCGTAATGCCAATGGCTATGAAACGAATTACCAGTATAACGGCTTAAACCAGCTCACTGAACAGGAGCTTCCCCAGGTAATGGCCTATGATGAACATGGTGTCGGTCGATTAATCAATCCTCGGCTGCTCTATGCCTACGATCGCCTGGGTCGATTGATTGGTTTTACGGATGCCAATGGACATACGGTAACAAAAGTATTGGATGCCTCAGGGAATGTAATACAGGAACGAGATGCGAAAGGAGGGCTGAGGCAGAAACACTATGATATTTTTGGCCGGCTGAAAGAGAGCATCAATGAATTGGGCGGCTCTACGGTTTATCTTTACGACAAGGCGAATCGTTTGACCGGAATTCAGACATCGAGTAGTAAGCAGCAATATTTCTACGATGAGGCGGGTCAGCTTCTGCAGCAAACAGATGGCGAAAACAATGCTTCGTTGTTTGTTTATGATGAATTGGGAAATTTAATTGCCAAACGAAATACCTTGGGGTATTGGCGATCAATGACCTATGACGATGCCGGTCATAAACTGGCCGAAACGGATGAGCTTGGCCATGTTCAAAGCTGGAGCTATCAGGATGGGCGACTGATTTCGCATACTGATCTGGGGCAGCACCAGACCACTTATCGGTATAACCGTAACGGTTTGCTGCTTTCTGAGTCGGGTTCTGGACGCTCGATAGACTATCATTACCAGGGCGATGGAAGTCTTAAACAATACGTGGATAACACCCGCGGCGAGGTGTTGAATTACCAGTATGACAATGAGGGAAATGTCAGCAGCAAACAAAGCTCTCGCATCAATCCAGGAAAGGACGGCTGGTTGCTTGAGTCTGATCATTATGAATATGACAGTCTTGGGCGATTAATTTCTGTCAGGCGAGCCCATGCCGATGATGTGGATAGCCGTTTCCCGCAGCAGGATAAAAGCCTGTTATCAATCGATTATCAATACGATGCGGCCGGTAATTTAAGGCATAGTCTTATCACCGCTAACTACGGAGGATATGAAAAAGCCAGTAGTGATGAATACTACAGTTATGATGAAAATAATCGCATTAAAATCAGTAAAGGAAAATTGATCGAGGGCAATATACAAATTGATAAAGATCACGGAAGCCTTCTTGATTATGATGCCGCTGGTAATTTAACCGGTGCGGATAAATATGAGGAGGGGATCCTGCATCATTATTTATATGGATACAATAAAGGCAATCAACTGGAATGGACACAAAAAGATAATATAACTCTGGAGTCAAGAAAGTATAATCAGGCGGGACAAATCATTGAGGATCGCCTCTTTGATGCGAAGGGAAATGTCGCCCAGATTAATCGCTCGAGTTATAAAAACGGCTTTTTGGATTATGTGACTACCACCCGCCCTGTAGGAAACCTTGAGCATCTAGTGAGCCAAAACAAGTTCTATTATGATGTTGCAGAAAACCTGACTGCAGAAATGCTGCGGGTGGAGAAACAGGGGCAAAATGCGGGATATACACTCACGCATGCATATAGTTTTGACTGGTGGGATGATTATCGCCGCTCGGAAGATCGGGCTACATTGAGCATTGACAATCAGGCTTCAACCCACGGTCTGAGCATGCGGATTTATGATGTCAATGGTCAGCTACAGGACGCGATTGATCAACAGCCCGACTCCAGCGGCAGAACCAACAGCGCACATTACTCCAGCAGTGCTGTGGACGGCATCCGCTCGCGGGAAGACCAAACCGGTAAAACCAGTTATCTCAGTGTGAATGGGAAACACATTGCGGATATAAAACAGGATGCCACCACCGGCAGGCAAACGCTGACAGTCTATGGCGGTTTTACTCCGGAAGGCAGCGCCTATCCTGCACAAAAAACCAACCCCTGGATATGGAACCCCCTCGCTGGTTATGGAAATTTCAACGCCTTTTTTCAGAACGGCAGAACGACTGCGGAATCCATGCAAGTCCGAAACGAGCCGAATGATGTAATAAGTCCCAATAGTCCTCAGGATAATTTAGGAAGTTACACCGTAAGTGCAGGAGATACTTTGGAGTCAATCGCCCTTCAGGTCTATGGCGATAGCAGCCTATGGTATTTAATTGCAGATGCCAATGGCATCACCAGTCGTGAGGAGCGGGCGGGAAGTTCTTCACAAATGCACGCAGGACAGCGGCTGGTCCTGCCTCCTGTTTTCTCCAATCAGCATAATAGTGCAGATACGCACAACGTGCTCACAGAAGATTATTTTATAGGCAACACCAGTGCGACAGCACCCATGCCCAAGCCTTTATCAACGGACTCATCCCCTGTTCAAAGAAAGCATCATAAATTACTTGGCAAAGTACTGACTGCAGTAGTCGGCACCATAATTACTGTTTTAGCGGCGGCAGCCGTTGCAAGTATCTTCGCCCCTTCTGCCCTGGCGATTAACGGCCTGGGAGGTATCTTTAAACTGGGATTATCCACTCTGTGGGGCGGATCTTCTCTGGGGGGCAGTTTAGGAGCAAGCTTAAGTGCCGGTTTTATTGGCAATATGGCCAGCCAGGGCGTTGCCAGTATGGCCGGTTTACAGGAAGGAATGCATTGGGGCGCTGCATTGACCACCGCATTGGCCACAATGGCAAGTGCCGGTTTAATGCGCGGCATGAAAATGGATGGATTAGCAAAAGATGCCCTAGGCTTTTTAAGTGACAAGTCGCCTGCGCTATTTAATTTTTCCTCTGCAGCAGAAATGATGAGTCAAAATGCACTCAGCCAGGGAATAACGCTCGCTGCCAACCAGCAAAAGCATTTCGACTGGCAACGGCTGGCCGCCAGTGGCGTAACAGCAGGTCTAATGGGAGGAGAGGCAGGGGGGAGGGTCAGTAATGCCTTAAGAGCAATCGATAAAACGGAAATGATTAACACCCAGCTTAATTCATTACTAAATCAAGGCAGCCACGCCCTTCTGACCGGCCAAAGCATCAACACTTTGCAGATACTGGAAGACAATCTGGGAGATAGCATAGGTCAGGGCATTATGAAATCAGCAATTCAAGATTCTGAGAGTAATGAGCTAAACACAGAGGATTTAAGTCCAAGCCCCGAAGACAGCATCGAATCCCTCTATCTCGACAATGGAGAGAGTATTCTTCTGAATCTCAACGAAAATTCAACCGCCCAATCTATTCTTCCACCGACAGATCCCTTATCCTTGGCAACCAACAACGAATTGGACTTAAGAAACACTCTCACGGATCTATACAATTATGGAAAGAACTCAGTAATGGATAGATACAACAGCTTAACCCAAGGCCTGAACGACCTGGAAAAAGAATACAACGTCAGATCCCACTTCTATGACATATTACGAGATTTAAAGCCTGAGCCAATTGACAATACTCCCAGCTGGCGCCAAGATGTCGTCTCGTTTGGAATTGATCTCATACCCGTAGTAGGCCAAATTAAAGGAGGCATGGAGTTTTACACCGGCCGAGACATGGTAAGTCTCCAGGAAATGAACGGCAGTATGGCTCTTCTATCCCTAATTCCCCTCGCCAAACCACTCATCAAAACAGTTAAGTTTTTGAGTAAAACTAAGGCTGGAAAAGTGATTTCAACATATAAAGCAACTATCATAAGACACTCAGCAAATGCAGCTATAGCTGGTGGGAGTTCTTATGGTGCAGCTGTGTCAACGGGGGATGAGCATCCCATACAAACAGCTATACTGGCTTCAGCTATTGGATTGGCAGTTGGATACAAAGTAAACCCTAGTCGATCCACTGCCACTGCAATGAATGTTCTCGCAGGCGGAGGCATAAGTTACACTAATCAGAAAATCAATAATTACAAAACTGGAAAACCTGTAAGTGTAACTAAAGTTATAATCAACGCTTGTTTTACAGGTCTGGGAGCTGCCTGGACTTTTGGCATGCCCGTAATTACAGCAGCGATGTTTAGATTTCAAACAGAAACGCCATTAATTAAAATAGGGGAAGAGGTGTATGACAGATATCACCAAACAAAATCTTAAGTTTATTGATATAAGCCTTGGACCAAAAGGTTTTTTGATATGGGTATTTTTTCCTGCTTTATTTTTCATCTTATTTATACTGACTTTGTGTATGAATTCATTAATACACATTAGAGGAGTTGACGAGGCTTTGGGAGAGTTGATAGGGGGGGCGATATTTTCTTATTTTCTTTTCAGAGTGAGTTGTGCATTAATATTCGCTTTTAAAAGTGCTCAGGAAATAATAGTGCATGGAGATTACCTTTATTTTAGATCTTTTTTGGGACATAAGAGTCGCTTCCACATTGATACACTATTGGAGGTAACCTATTTAAAAAATAATTGGCTGATTACCGAGTCACCTATTTTTAAGGTTGGCGGTGAACATATGGAATTATTATTAAAGCCTAAATCGAAAGTTTATATAGGGGATAATATAGAAGGATACAGCGAGCTGAAAGTTATTTTATTGACAAAAACTAATCAGAGCCTGAAACAAGGCAAACAGGAATTAAACTTTGTCGACCATGTTTATGGTAAAAAAGGGAGGCAAATTTGGCTGACAATTCCATGTAGTATGTTCTTTACTCTTTTCTTTTTAGGGGGGATTGTTAGTTTCTCTGTGAGCAGTTTGACTTTTATTGAGAGTATTATGATCATTTGGGGGATGCTCTTAGCTACAGCTATGATCTTACTTAGCTTGCGAACAATATTTCTTGCAACTAAAACTGCACAGAAAGTATGTATTTATAGTGACTCAATAAAAGTTAGGTTTTTCTCAGGACGTATCAAGAGGTATTTGCTTACTGATATCGAATCAATTAGAGAACTTAAAAATACTTGGTTTCTCACTGAAGGTTCAAATATCTTTATGAAAGACAAAAGTCATTTATTAATTACACTTCACAATAATGAAAAAATTTATATGAGCGAAAATTTAGAGCGTTATGGCGAATTAAAGCTCACCCTTTTTGATGGACATGTAAATCATCGAGGTATCTAAATAACTAAATATGGACGCAATTTAATAGATTTTGATATAGGGCGGTAAGTAATGGCTTGGGCTGTCGGGTGTTTAAGTGCACCTTTTGAGCTAAACACAGAGCACCATGATTAATGTGAAATTACTTTTTCTGGTTTTTCAATGAATGAAGTGATAGGATTCGGGGGGAGTAACTTTAAGAAGTAAATTATGGATAATTGCAATTATTTTGAACAACTGGCGGAATTGTCTGCATTTGAGAATGTTTCCATTTCGGATATATTAGCAAATATTAAGGCCTTCTATAAAATAGATTATCAATTTATACCTTCTAATCAACTAAGAGAGATAATTTCTTGCTCATCTCTGTTCCCTGATGCACAAATGGATTCTACATTTTCTATTTAAAATTATATATGCATTCATGAACAAACAGAAATTAATAATATTGGGGGCAGGGATTAAATCAGTTGCTCATTTAACAAAAGAAAATATAGCCGCAATCCAACAAGCCGCAATAGTATTATCTTTAGTAAATGAACCAATGATATTAAATTGGATTGAGAAGAATGCGAAAAAGGTCTTTTCTTTAAATGATATTTATTTTTCATCCGATAGGCGTATCGAAAGTTATAGAAAAATAGCTGAAGAAGTACAAGTTTATTTGCAAAATTATAATAACGTTGCCTTTGTTGTATATGGTCATCCATTATTATTATCGAGCATCAATGATTATTTACTAAAGAAAATAGATAGAGAGATTGTAGAGGTTATTATACAACCTGGCATTTCTTCTTTTGATTGTCTGCTAGCTGATCTTGAAATTGATTCCAATTCAGGGTGCTATTGCATAGAAGCCAATGAGTTGTTGAAAAAAGCTGGTTCATTAGATCCAACAAACCACCTAATTATCTGGCAAATAGGCATACTGGAAGATCCGGGCACCATAAATAACTTTAATAGTTCATCTCTCCGCAAACTTAAAAACAAATTGCTCACCTCATATGAAAAGGAGCATCCTTGTATTATTTATGAAGCTTCGTTGTATCCACACCTCTCACCTAAGTTACAAAAAACTACGATTTCTGAACTTGAAAATGGAGTTTTTAATAGGCTTTCAACACTTTATATATATCCAAATATTGCATTATAGTACAAGGAATTATATGCGCTATTGCTTGCTTACAAGAAAATTACTATTTATTTATGCAATACAGTCGGTTTGTGGTGGTACCGCTTTCTATATTTCGCTTTTTTTAAATGGTCATGCTCAGTTAAATCCTGTTCAAATTGGGCTGGCTCTATCCTTAGGTTCCGCAGGTAATATAGCTGGTGGGTATATAGGTGGATTTCTTTGCGATAAATTTAATGCTTCCTACAATTTAAGAATAGGTTTATTAATTCAGGGAAGTGCACTGTTTTCACTGATTTTTCTCCAGAAATATGAGCATATTTTGATTATCATGATGCTGATGGGGTTTGGGAGTTATTTATATGTTACCTCTAGTAATTACATTCTCAACTCAAAATTTAACATTGATCAACAAAACCGCACAAAAATTATTTCAGACCAACACATCATATCAAATATAGGGATGTTCTTAGCTGCAATATTAATGGGCTATAGTACTGATGGGTATTACAGTGTAATTTTTGCTGCCATATCTATTACCCTTGTTGTTATAGCAATCTTGATAAAGCCATTTTCACAAACTAATTTCGAGGAAAAAGGATACGAAAGTAGTCACTTGGATAATTTTCTGGTGAACAATTATCTTTATTTACTTGGAATAGGGACGATAGGGGTTGTTGGATTGTTGTTTGCCTCACATCGTATAGGATTCCCAATTTACTTAGATGAAAATTTTGGTAACATAAGTACCGGGTTTTTAATGGCTTTAAATCCTTTAATTATACTACTATTTCAAAAAACTATTATTCGGTTTTCAACAAAAAATGAAGTGCTCTCAATTGCGATTGGGTTGGCATTGTTTGCTCTTTCGTTCTTAACTCTTAATTTTTCGCCTACGTTTCTTATTGTCTTACTTTCGATCGTTTTTTTGACAGTTGGAGAGATCTTGACAGTAACTCATGCTCAGTCCGTTGCATTTGGTTTTGCTCCAAAGAATAAAAGGGGGAAGATAATAGGTCTGTATAAAGCTACATATTCTCTCACTAAGGTATGCGGATCATATTGCTCCGGAATTATTATTCAAAATTATAGCTATGGCCATCTATGGGGCATGTCCTCTTGCCTTGGAATTGTGGGGGGGCTGCTGGTGCTGAACTATTATAAATCTAATATCAATCTATATGGGATTTATGAGAAAACCTAATACACCCACGAAAAAATTTTGAATCTTTGGATGGAATCAAGGTAGTTTGAGTAAGGGACGAAAATTGAAATCTCGGATCAGAAGTTAATAACGTCTCTATACCATTAACTTCGCCGTCGATATCATTGGAGTTGTGAAAAAAAGAGATATCGATACTTTTAGCAATATCTTGAATTATGGTATTGGAGCAAAAGTGATTTTCTTTCACTAACTCCATGATAAGCTCTTGGCTAATATCTTGTAAATCTCTCAAGGCGGACATTGTGCTAGATTGTTTTGAGGCTGGTGAGAATGTTCTAGTGGTTGGAAACTGCAGAGAATAGTAAATAGGCTCTGCAGAAGAATTTTTAAGATGAAAATAATCGGGACCCATAACAGTAGGGACAGTATTTTTTAATTTATATACTTGTAGGAAAACATCTTGTAGGTTTTCGATTGGAACTAACCGATTGTCAGTTAGAGGTTTAAATCCTGGCATTTCCCCAGCCATGATATCCATTAAATGCTTGAAGGTGTCCATTAAATATGGATTAGGTTTTTGATTTGTTCTTTCTAGTAAAAGAGAGTAGGCCGTTTGATAGTGTGGTAAGTTTTTCTGATAGAGTGCGTCTGCCGCGAAAAGTTTATAAAAATATCTCTGAATTTTATACCATTTGGAATCCAATTTAATGCTATTCACCCACTTCTCAGAGAAATAAATTATACTAGACCTCCACGTACTATTTAATTTATTAAGTATTGTGGTAAATAAATCAAATTGATTATATAAAAATTGTGGTGATTTAATTTTAATGTTTAATTCTCTTCCTAGTTTTATTAACTTATTCTGGCAACCAATACTAGGCAGCATGAATGTGGTGCGAGCACCTGACATAACAGATAAAACGCCCATTGGGGAATAATTATGAGCTCCGTTAACATCTAAAAGTTTTGTATAACTAAAAAAATCGCCAGGTTTTTGCATCCGGATTGGGATGGTTATTTTTTTCTGGGGTAGATCAACATACCATTCTAGAGACTTATCTAATACCATGGCAACTGGTGAACTATTACAACCATAACCGATCTCGCTTTTTAAAAGTTCGGGTAATTGGGATGAATTTAATCTAAGTAAGCTCTTATTTTTTATGGCAATAAACTGGCTTAATTCGTCTCCAATTAATACTCCGTATGGGAAATATAATTTGTAGATTGGGTAATCTGTACCAGGATTGATTTCCTCGACTAAATCATAAAATTCTTTGTTTACTTTTTTTATTTGTTGTTTGATGTCGGGCCAAAACAATCGTTCCAGCTCGAGATTACTCATATTATCCATAATAAATAGGTTCTTTTTTGCCCAACAATTTTAGGAGGATATTTTATCATAAAATTTTACGTATCAAATTATTAAATTTGAAAATAATTCTTCTGTATTAAACTGTCCTCGTTTTAAAAATTAAAGGAGAAAAAATATGGATGAGCAACCAGAGCGTGTTTTGGCGTATCAGTTGGCTTTAACGATTGATGATGAAGCGTTGATGAAAGTGGCTCGGCGTTGTGATCGGCGTAGTTTTCGTCATTTGTTGGAAGCTCGGGTCAGGGATAATCAGAAGAAGATGTTGACTATGATTTTTCCTCCCTCCAGTCATTTTTATTTTATATAAATTGTCACAATTAGCTTTAAGGAAGAAGTAATGAAGTTTTTAATTCCCACCGATTTGAATGATACCCATACCTTGTTTGTGAAGTTTGCTCTTGAGCGTGTTAATCATGAAGTGAGATTGCTCTATCCAGCTGATTTCCCCACTCGGCAGACCAACTCAGTGTATATCAAAAAAGGGGAATATGAGTGGCGTTGTTCGGATTGCTATGAGTCGGTCCTCAATAATCACTATGATGTGGTATGGTGGCGCGGAATTAGAACATTCATTCCACGGGAGGCTTTGCATGCTGATGATTATGAGTTCACTCTGAAAGAAAATGCCTTGTTTTATGATTCTTTGTTTGAAAACTTGAATGATGATGCCTGGTGGGTGAATAGTAAAGAAGCCTCTAATCGAGCACGTTCCAAATTATTACAATTAAAATTAGCTCAGGAATGTGGGCTATTGGTACCCTACACCTTATGCTCGAATGATCCTTTGGAGATTCGTCACTTTGTCATTCACAACGAAGATAAGACTGGAGTCATTTATAAGCCCTTGACTACTTCTTGCTGGCATGAAGAAAAGCAAATCAAAATGACTAATCCATCACAAGTCAGATTTTTGGGATTACCTCCCAATAAGGTTCTGCAATTGACTCCCGGGATTTACCAGATGGAAGTTAAGAAGGATTATGAGATTGTAGTTAATTGCTTTGGTGATTTTATGGTTGCCGCGAAACTTGTAGATCGCTCTCCTGAAAATTCTGCATTAAATTGGCAGACGATTGCTCAAGGCCAAGTTGAAGTTGAGCCTTATGAAGCCCCTGAAGAGTTACAAAAGAAATTGCGTTTGCTGATGTCAAAATTAGGCTTGGTTTATGGCTCTTTCAGCTTTATCCGCGATAGTGAAGGACAATATATTTTTAATGAAGCCCATGATGACAGGCAAATTCTCTGGCTTGAGGAATGCAATCCGGAATTTAGAATACTGGATATTTTTGTGCAGTTTTTACAATCAAAAACTATAAAATTCAAATGGCAGCCGAAAAAATTTCAGCATAGCCTCGAGCGTTATAGGGCGCAAGTTAGCAGCGCATTTACCGAAAACAGAGATTATCGATTGGATTTGAACAATTTGCCCTTCGAGTCGATGGATTATGTTATGAAAATTACTTATGACAAAGATTGGTGGCGCCCATACGACTAGAACCTTTTCAATATTTATTAACCTTGATTATTCAGGATTAATAAAGTTGCCCTTGAGCAGGTGTTTATTCATGGATGATAGGGCCATAGGAATTAGAGATAAATGTGTTTAATCAATTCAATATTAATGAAAAAGAAATTAATAATATTCCCATTTGTGAAAATAATGAACCGCTTATCGATTTAAAAGAGCAAAGCGAGTTGGCTTATGGTCCTCCTCCTGATACGCCTCTAACCAAGAATGATTACACAAGGCTACGGAAAACTGTTTATGAAAAACTATGTCAGGCCCAAAATAATTTGCCCAATGGTTGGAAATTTAGAATTTATGAGGGGTTGCGCAGTTTAAATGTTCAAAAAGTACTATTTGATTCATTTTATGAATCTTTAAAACTGAAAAATTCTGTACAAGCGGAGGAAGAGCTTTTTAAACAAGCTAGTTTATTAATAGCTCCTGTAAAATTTTTTAATGGCGATCCTAACGTACCCCCTCATAGTACGGGTGGGGCTGTCGATTTGGAGGTGATTGATTCAACTGGTCATGTAGTTGATTTTGGTATGGAAATTAAAGATTGGAGTCAAGTGGCGCCTGAAATTTGTCATACATCCTCGCAGCATATCTCTGATGAGGCAAAAAAAAATCGAAAAATCCTACTTGAAATCATGTATGAACAGGAATTTGTTAACTATCCACAAGAATGGTGGCATTTTTCATATGGTGATAAATTATGGGCTTATTTGATGAATAAAGAAGAAGCTATCTACGGTGGAATAACTGCTGCTAGTTCTGTGGAAAGTTCACTATTACCCAGATTATTGTAGGATTTTACCGTGAAACTATTACCAGAATTGATTATTAGCGAATTCAAAGAAAAAATTGTAGATGAATCATACCACCCTGCAGATATGGTTGATACTTTGAAAGCACGTGTGACTGCAGTCTCGTTGTTGAATCATGAGGCTCCTGGTTTGGTTAAGCGGGCAGAGTTATTTATCAAAAAAACATCAGTTAATAAAGAAGTTGATTTATTGCGTTTGCAAGAGTTTTTTCTCAGATCAAAACCTGAGATACGCTTGAGATCTCTAGCAGGTATGCTTATGCTGCGGGATCGTTTTTGGTATATAAATTATCATTCACTAATATGGATAATCGTAAAGAGACTGTGCATTTTCATGATAAAATTGAGGATAATCATTGTTATCCTCTCTCAAAGCCTCAGATTCATTTAATTGGTCGTATTATGGCATGAACTCACTCACACTCTTTCTGGTAAAACTTATATGGATGGAACTTTGAATCGCTCTGTTAGAGGATCTTGTTCAATTTTATAAGATCATCAATAATGAACTTCGCACTCGCCATGGAGCTGACCAGGATATTATACCTGAGTTAGCTGCTCTTCCTTTTCACTTTAGTGTTAAGATCGCTAATGAGGATATTCTACGGTTAGACCCCAAAGTACTAATGGAAATAATTCTCAAAATTTCAGATCAGACTTTAAGTGGCTAAGTAATTAAGCATATTGTGTATTAAAAAACGAATGTCTGGCAGATGAGTCTCTTAATGCCTTATTAGAATCATCTTTTTACTCTCAAGTTTCAGGGGTAATACAATTTCGGTATTTGCCTTCATCGAAGTTGCTTCATCACCTCGTTTTACCAAGTTTGTATATCCTGTCTGGTGGCAATTGATGAACTAATGCTGCACCCATGACATATAAATCAAAGGCAGAAGAATTAATCATCGGCCAGATGTCAACAGACTCTAATTATCCAAAACAATACGATATCGTGCTTTACCTGAGCGGAGATGATCCAAGGCTTTATTCACGTCTTTCATTGCAAAGTGTTCAGTCATGGGCATGATGTTGTGTCGTGCGCAGAATTGCAGCATGTCTTGAATGGTAGCGGGGCTGCCGAGAGGGGAGCCTGAGATACTGCGCTGAGTCATAATCAGTTGCATTGATTGTGCAGGAATAGGCGCGGAGGTTACACCAACTGTATGAAGGCGTCCATGTGGAGCAAGCGCATTAATGTAGGCTGACCAATCCAGATTAGCATTAGTGGTGTTCATGATAAAGTCAAACTGTCCTGCAAGTGCTTCAATTGCTTTTGGATCTTTTGAATTAACGACATGATGCGCGCCCATCTCTTTGGCTTCTGCTTCTTTGCCAGGTGAAGACGAAAAGGCTGTAACTTCGCATCCCCATTTGTTGAGAAACTGTAATGCCAAATGACCTAGCCCGCCAATACCAATAACGCCTACGCGATGAGTAGGGCGCACTTCAAATTGCACAATAGGATTGAATACAGTAATTCCGCCGCAGAATAATGGACCGGCATTTTTAGCATCAATCGCACCGGGTAATGCGATTGCCCATTCTGAGTTACAACGCACCGTATCTGCAAATCCACCGTGTCGTCCGATTATCGTTTGTTCTGCCGTTCCACAAAGATTATGATCACCACTGAGACAACGATGGCAATGCATGCAGCTTCCACTAAACCAACCCAGGCCTACACGCTGTCCGATTTTCAGATTTTTAACATGATCTCCGACAGTCTTAACCGTGCCTATGACTTCATGACCAGGAACAATCGGATAATTACTGAAACCCCATTCATTATCAATCATAGCCAGATCTGAATGGCAAATGCCGCATGATTCCACTTTAATATCCACTTGATCTGCACCAATTTCACCTAAATCATATTCGAAAGGAGAAAGTTGACTGGATTTTTCTCTGGTTGCATAGGCATGGACTTTGGTCATGATAATTCCCTTTGAGATTTGGAGTTGGATTTTTTTAAGGCCATAGAATTTATTAAAAATAAGATTGGCAGAGCATTGACTGCTTGTCAAATTAGAATAAACGCACCTACAAGCACATTTTCGCATCTAATGCCTGCGTAAGCGCTTTATGCAACACCTAATGAAAAAGAACTGAATAACATTCCTGATTGCCATTCCGAATGTTTCAAAAGATAATGAGTTTTTTAATAGTTAAGGATATCTATGTTAAGTCTGTTTCGGAAAGCACCTGCGGCTTCGCAAGCTACGGTCATGCCTGTTCATGACAAAAATCCCAAGGGAGAAACTGCACTTCATCGCGCAGCGAGAGTTGGGAATAGTAAACTTATGGATGAGCTGTTAAAGGACGCAGCCTTGGTTGATGCTCAGACAGACCTTGGGGATACTGCATTACTTTTTGCGGCCCGCGGGCATCATTATGAAGCCGCGAAAACGCTGATAAATCATAAGGCTTCCGTCACAATAGCTAACAAACAGGGTGAATTGCCTATTCACTTTGCAGCAACTGCGGCTGATGTGGATTTAAATGTCTTGATCTGGAGCAAAGAGACGCTTAACGCATTGAACACGCAGGGTGAAAACCCTTTGCATTATGCGGTTGCTGCTGGAAGCCTCCCAAATGTAAAAATGCTCTTGGCGAATGGTATCAATACTAATCAGGCTACTATAAAAGCTTCTTCTTTTGCATCAAAAGGCCTTCATACCTTCCCTGGATTGAGTACTCCCGTTCACTATGCTTTACATAGAGAAGATTTAGGCATCCTGCGGGAGTTGATGCGATACGACTACAACAGAAATTTGCAGAATCAACGAGGGGAGACTGCCGCATTTCTGGCTGTAAGCCACAAGCAGGCTGACAGTCTGACGGAAGAGGAGCTGCGCAGTTTGCTAAAAGGTCTTCATCTGGAAAAATTAACCGGGAACAAGGAAACAGTGCTTCATGCTGCGTCAAACAATACGAAGATCACTGCTTCGCAATTAACCACTATCTTATCCATAGTTAACCCTGAAGCTGAGGATAAGAGCCGTCGGGTTAATCATACGATAATGGATGCTAAAAACGATTCAGGAAAGACCGCTTTAATTCAGGCGGTTATCCAGAAACAATTAGGCAAAGTGGAGCTTTTGTTAACTCATGGAGCCAATCCTGATATCGCAGACGCATCAGGATTTACCGCTATCGTCTACGCCGCTCAGAAGGGCGATAATGCAATGCTTGAAAAACTGAAAGCAGGAGGGGCTGATTTTACCGGGCAAGCGGGTGAGCTTGCTATTAAACAAGCCTTATTAAATAAACATATCTCTACTGCTACACTGCTGATTAAATCAGGAGCGAAGGCCCAAACGCCTGTTTTTCCAAGCGTAAGAATGAAAACATATTCTAGCATCAGCTCATATAGTTCAATCAGTGAATCTGTAAAAGTCAATGATGGTAAAGATCACCTGGGCTGTATTAAAGCAGGGGATACTGCTTTACATATTACTGCCAGACGAAGCAGCTTGAATGAGGCAGAGAAAGCAGAGAACCTGGCATTGGCTACTGCTTGTCTGGAGCAAAATAGAGGGCTGGTGAATGTGGGTAATGCCAAAGGGAAAACGCCTCCCTTTTATGCCTTAAAGACCCTTAATGAAGATATCGCTCCTCAGTTATCCTCCAAAGGAGCGCAATTTATAGAAAGCAGTAAGGAGCCTTCGAGCAGTCATCGAGATCCCCGTTATTACTCCCTGGACATGGCCGCAGCTGACTCATTATTTACCAGGGAAACAAGAGCTCTCTTTTTCAAGGGGGAATACGTATTAACTCCAGAGCAGTTATCCATTAAACAGAAAGTGGCCGAAAAATACCATTTGTCAGGAAAAGATGTACCTCCACCGGCTAAAATGGCTGACTTGGGAGCAGAGGAGATGTTGATTCAGGAAGGTGAGGAGGCCTCTCAGGGACCAAGAGCGCTAAGCTGCTAGGGATGGGACAGATGAGCCAGAATTAACCTGATTGAATTTGGTAATTTTAAAGCAGCCAGTCAAGCAATGCCTGTCCTTGCCTTCGCAAAGGACGGGTATATGCTTTAAACTCTAATCCAAAATTTAACCGGCATAACCTCTATCCAGTTCCTGAGCTGGATGTGGCTGTTCTTTTCGTTGTATGAGATAGGCACTTAAAGACTCGGCCCGGCTTAATATTTCCTGACCTATCGTTTGCAAATGGCTGGAAAATTTCTCTTCTTTTAATATTTGAATTAAGCCGGCTAATTCTTCACCGCCCAAATCATTCAGGTTCCCTTCATGGGTTCGGATAAATTGATTAAGTTTGTTCCTCAGGTTTGATACATTGAGATTTTCCTTTTCATTGGCTGTTTTCCAAAAGGTTCTGTCCATAAAGCCGTTTCTGGAAAAAATATCATCAAGATAATCTTTAGCCATTGTCTCAAGTTTAGCCGTCAACTCGATAATATCTTCTTTGCAACGAACTTCATAAGCCTGAAAATCCTGCAGCACCGTAGTATCCTGTACCCAGTGTCGTACAATTTGATCTTCCATCTGGTTTATTGTACTTAACAAGCGGCTATGCCCGCTTTGATTGAGTTTACGTCCGCTTCGTTGCTGATTTTTCGCGATATCATCATCGAGTATGTTATTACGGGTTTCGCGAAGAACATTCAGAAGTTCAATGTAGCGATTGGAGCTTGCTGCTTCTTTATTATTAAGTCTTACGAGCAAAGAATTGATTTGTTGATCACGCGTTTCAGATTTAAACCAGGCTCCTTTGTATTGTTTACCCAGAAGAGTCAAGTTCTTTTCGAGATCGATTAATAAAGCTTTACTCTCTTTTTTGCCATGAAGAGCATTTAAATCCAGATTGGGTTTGCCGATAATTGCTAATTCATTGGCTATCTGGAATAAGCCTTGCTGCTGCACCGGACTGAGGTCGCGCACCAGACGCAAGTTGCTCGAGGGCTTTTGCGCTAAAATCCGTCTGCTTTCCTGAGTATAGTGTTTAAGGCCATCTTCCAAAAGCATTTCATTTTTCTTGTCGGACCAATTAATGCGTCGGGTCTCATTCTGTCTGGCATTGACGAAGGCCTGGTGATTTAGCATATGCAGCCACATCACGCGGTTACGAGTCTGATTGGCAGTTTTGTTATCAAATTGATACCAGCTTTCCTGTCGAACATTTTCTTTCATCAACTCCACGTCACCACGGCAGTCAGAGGCTTTTTTGTAAAACCACTCAGCCATATCCTTTACGGCATCCTGCTGCTCATCAGGAGTATCGCTCAGATAGACCGCCAGATTATCGTGCAAATATTGTTCTTGAGGCAGTTTATTGGTGCTTTGCAGAATAGCATTCAGTTTTTCAATTTCGACAGAGTTGTTTTGCTGAAAACGATTAACTCCTTCAAAAATGTAAGCCAATTCCTGCTGGCTGGATTTAGGTTCGCTGCCCACCGCCATGAATAATGCCCTTAAAAGAGGCTCTAATTCCCTGTCTCTAATGTTTCTGTTCTTAGCATAATGCAGCGATTGCATCAGACTGGCTGGATTAGCCTGAATATTGGCCTGGAAGCTGCTCCATGCTTTGAGCAAAATAGCTAAGGAACTTGCAGGCAATGTTTGCAAGCTCTGATCAAAGGCTTTTTTATCGCCAAGATTGAGAAGAGAGCTTTCTTCAACAATTTTTCTGATGCTGTTCAATGATTGACAGCAAGCCGAGAAGTCGCTGAGGTTTTGATTTAAGTGACGGGCGAGCCTCAAAAGGGCGCTGACATCTGTTTGGGTTATTGAGAGATCTCCCATCGCGGTCTGCCAATCTTCGAGACTGAATAAACAATTGGTTGCATGGGATTGCAATTCTTTGCTTAAAGCAGGCATCTTATAGAATAGCGAGACAAACCACTGAGCGCCTTTTACCAAATCACTGTGCCTTTCATGCCTTGCTCTTTGCAGGAATTGTTCTAATGCCTGCAAGAGTTCTTTGAGTTGCTCGCTGGATTCCTGCTGTGATGACCAGTTGATAGAGCCCAGGACCTGGCAATAAATTTTGAACAGCTCGGCAGTCATATGTTGTTGATTAGCCAGGCGCAACAGATGCTTTAAGCCGGCATCACTAAATGAATGCTGTGCAAGAATTTCCTGTAATGTTTCCAGGCTGAAAGGGGGATTATTCGTAAAGCGGATTAACTCTTGACTGGCTATCGGCATTTGTTCATGCATTGACAGATACCACTGCGAACCTGCGGCCAGATTGGAATGACCCTGAGCTTTTGCGGAGTGCAAAAATTGAGTATAGGTTTGCAGACCTTGTCTTAGCTTTTCTTTACTTTCTCTTTGTTTAGACCAGCGAATTTCAGCTAAAGATTGGCAGCATAGACTAAAGTCTTCCAGACTCATCAATTGCTCGTTTGCTTTATGAAGTAAAATCTCGATTCCGGCTTCGTCAAAAGAGTGTTTCTCAAACTGCGCCTGCAAATCTTGCAGCTTAAATGGCGGTCTGAGAACAAAGCGATCCAACTCTTGCTGGACAGAGGGCATTTTTTGCAGGCTGGATAAATACCAGAGCGAGGCATTGCCGGGTTCGGTATGGCCTTGCTGCTCTGCGGCCTCCAGGAATTGTTGATAGCTCTTAAGCATCGGCCCCGCCTGGTCTCTGACGTTTGCTTCCGATTTCCAGGTGGCCAACATCTGATTGATCACGTTAGCCGACTGTTTCTGCTGTTCTGGAGAGAAATGGTGTTTGCTAACCCACAGCTGGTTTAAAACTTTTAGGTCAGAAACTTGCAAATTGGCCGCCATTTCAGGTGAGATAACCGCTAGTTGCAAGCACTGATACCAGCCTTTTCCTTGCTCGTTCAGGAGACTGCTAATCACCGGAAGTGCTGCGTTTGTCATGCCTTCGGCAAGGGAGCTCCACAGGGCTCGCAGTTCGGCCCGATATTGACCTTCATTAAGATTCCACCAGCGTTCGGTTTTCTTTACCAGGGTGTTAAATGAATCCCAGTTAACGCCCTCAGAAAACTGTTGCATGACTTTGGCAAACTGCTGCAGAAATAATTCGCGATCTTCTTCAGGCAGCTGAGTCATCAAGTCTTCACAGTGACGCAGCATTCGAATGCGCTGAACATAGTTACTCTGGGTCGCTTCTTTCAGTTGAGTAAACAATTTTCCTTCATCATTGGGGAAGCTATGCGCCAAATGCCAGAGGCTTTCATTGTCTTCATAACTCATTGCTCCACCGGAAAAGCGGTCTGACATATCGGTCATCGGAGTATCATGAAGCAGATTATCAATGTTTTCCAAATACAGCGTACCCCAGCGCAGTTGTTCATATTCTGAAAACTGACCTAAATATTTGAGCAGAGGCAGGATCCGGCCTACGCGGTCCTTATCTTCCAGAAGACCAGGTCCAGTCATCCACTGGCTTAGGATGTGTTGTAGCGAGGGGTGTAGTTTTCCACTTAAGCGTACAAATGACTGGCGGATTTCGGATGACACAGCTTTTAAAATATCATCCGCGTTGGGAGTAAGCAGGCCGCCGGCTTTGATTTGGTCATGTATTGGGGAGGCCTTTGTTATTTGCTGTACGCGGATTTTTAATTGTTCACTGAACTGCTCAATACTCACGAATTCCTGAGCATCATGGGTGAAGCTTTCTAAAATATCCGCTTGAGCTGCCAGGATTGCCAGCTGTTCGGGAATGCTGTTAAGAATCTCATGGCTCTTTGTGCCAACTGGCAGGGCAGAGAGGATTGCACCCAGATTAGCCATGTTATAAGTGCTCTTGTCAGCGGGTTGGAATTGTTCCAGCTGAATAAGCAAAGTAATTTCCGCAGCCGGTGTGAAGTTGAAGGGAGTGATGTTCACTTTGCCCAATAACTCCTCATAATTCGCCTGTAAATCTTTGGCCGCTTCACCAATTCGCTCTTCGATAAGACGAATCTTTTCTAAAGAAGTTAAGTGATTCAAGGCGGAAATACTCAGCCATTTTTTCTCAAGACTATTGAGATGGCGAGTCAGCATGCTGGTAAAATCTGAGGCTTGTCCCGGATCAATGAAAGTGGAAATCAGGTGCATTCCCCAACCGGAAAATTGAGCGATGCCTGTACGAAAACCCTGTGTGGCTGCATTTTGCAAGGTAAATACATATTCACGTAAAAGCATAACCTGCTCAAACAGTTTTTCATTTTCAGAATTACCAGGAACTTCCTGTAAACTCGCTTTGATCTTGCCGTGTTCGAGTCCTGGTGTGGCCTCAATAATTCGCAATAACTGCTCGCGTTCCTGTTGCAGCTCGTCTTCGAGATAAAACTGAAACACTTGACCTTCTTCACCGTTTCGAGCGGTACGACCACCGGTCTGTAATAAATCATTGACATCGCCGGTATCGAAAATAAATACGGCTTCAACGCCGACGTTATCACCACGGCCAAAGCCTGATGCTACCAGAGCGATCCCTTTTTGCTTTTTGCCTCCCTTCCATTCTTCCATCCTTTGTTTGTTGGCAAGCACTTCGCTGCTGGTTTCTTTATCTTCATTGGTATAGAAAAGGAGATTTTCCAATTCCTCTTTGCTTAATCGCGCGCTAAGAATGGATTTGATTTCAAGAACCTTCTTATCGTTTTTACAAGCAAAAAGTACCGATTTCTTTTCTGCCATGCAAAGCCTGAGCTGTTGCAACATGGCCTCAATCCGCTGCTCCTGGTTTCGATAAAATCTGGCATTATGCCAGTACCGTAAATCGCTTTGATTGGTTGATACATGCAATACCTGCGTTCCATGTTCCTGATTCAATGCCTGCGCTTGTGAAGTGGAAATTGTCCCTGTGAAGCCTTCCCAGCGTTTCCATAAACGGGGTATCAGTGTCGAGGCGACTTGTGAGCTGATAATATGACTCTCTGGAAGCACATGATAGTTTTGAGCTTCATTCTGTTTTTTCGCTTCTTCGTTGAGGTTCGTTGCTACTAGCTGATGAACTCCTGCGCTAAAGGTAGAGCCAGTCGCTTTATGATTGTTGGTTGTAAGAGGAACAATTTCTTTTAACAGATAAGAAGCGCCGCCGATCGGCACATTGTCTTCCAGAACTGAATATTTTTCGCCACGCTGCAGCGACATGGCTTCATGAGCAGATTGAATCCAGCTGACCAACTGTAAACCGTCACGCGCCAGTAAAACCAGGTATTTAGTTTTTTCTTCATCATCCTGCGCTTTTTCAATCAGAAATTCTAATAATGCCTCGACACTTTCCCTGGTGATTTCTTCTATTTTAAAGCGGTCTTTATACGCTTCATAGAAATCATTTAATGCCCGGTAAAACCAAATCATTTGCTTAGGAGTACGTCCGGTTGGGCGGGCATAGTTAAATGCCATTTTCCGGCCTTGACCAAAATAAGTGTCATCGAATTCATCGCCCAAGCCTTCCGATTTATCAGGATCAATATCAATCGGTTGGCCCTGGAAGCTTTGTTCATCAAGAAACAGGGATAGATCTCCCAGTGTTGTATAATGAACCTGAGCCCCGGTATAACTCTCTCGACTGGATTTGGGAGTGATTGTCGAAGTGCTTATATTTAAGTAGTCATAAAAGGCCTGGTAATCTTCCAAATCCCGCTCAGCCAAACTGCGTTTGGCGGTAAAGACGGTGGCAGTTTGTCCTTGCGCTGCTTTTTTGGCGGCGCGCATGGCCACGAAATGACTTTTTCCTTCACCAGTGCCCAAGCGCAGCACCCGGCTGGATGAGGTGACGGCCACATCATTGGCAATCAAGGCGAATTGCTGAGCCATGTGCGGATATTTGCGGGTAGTTAAGCCAAGAGCATGAAATTCCAGTGCCCATATCTGCACCTGTCGGCTATCGCTCGCAGGGCTCTTACACAGGCGATGAAATGCTTCAGCTAATTCATTCCGGCTCAGATCCGCAATCGCCTTGTTGCAACCCTCAACAAAAGCTTCGCCGGTTTCCAGCCGCTTTAATTCAGCAAACATCAGGCTGATTCTGGCAATTTCCGTTGCGGTCAAAGGACGATTGACCTTTCCGTCAGTAACCCGGGTTGAAGTAAACATGCGCCGCAAATCAGCTGCGCGCGTTTTAGGCACATGGCTGTGGTCTGGTCGTATTTCTGGATGAGGGTTTTTAAGAAAGTTAGATAATTCCTTTTTAAAATCATGGCTTATATCGGCTCGTTTGAGCAAACGTATTAAATCATCCGCACCAGGTGATGGCTGTTTGGGATAAGTCGCCGCCAGAACAGTCAGCTCATCCAGGGACAATCTGCTTAAGCGCTCAATGAGTTTAGGTGCTTTGCGGTCCAGTTCATATTCATAGACTTCCTTGTCACGCAAACCGGGTTGCAGACAACTCCAGGCGATAATGTGAAATACCAGGGCACGCTCAGCACTTCGCTCGTCGCCCCATTTTGCCATGACCTGATTGAACAGGTTTTCTTCACGAGGATCTGCCGCTATCGCCTTTAGCCACAGCGCTGTAGATTTGTGCCAGGCCTCTTTCACAGACTGGTTGGGCATAGGATGGTTCAATAATTGCCTTAGTTTGGCAAAACGATTTTCCATGCTCACTTTATTAAGGCTGCTATTCAATATTTGCAAAGCTGAATCACGACTGGCAGCATGCTGCTCGGAGGATAAAAGATTGATGGCTTCGGTCAGCAGGCTGGTAGTGCGCGCGTACTGATATTCATGCAGAGCTAGCTGGCATAGCGCTGTTTGCTGTGGTCGGCTGAAAACGGTGTTCTTCAGAATGCCTTTTAAAGGAATAATCAAATCCTGTGGAAAATCTTTTTCCGCATTATCAATTGGTTTTGCTTTTAATAGTTCGTCAGTAAGAATAACCTGCAACATATCCAATGGAAATGGGACCTGTTCATCTTCAGGTTTTAATACATCCAGAATCTTACTGAAGTAACTGGCACTCCATACCTGATCTTTCGCTGTTTTTTCGAGGATGGCCAGCAGAGGCTCCACCTCATTCAAATAGGTGCGGTTTAACTGTAAGCTGGTAAAAAAAGCAATCAGCGGTTGTAAAGCTTCTGTGGCATCACCTTGGGTGGGAATGACAATATGGTGTTTAAGAAAAGTCCACAAACGATGCTGGTGATCGACGAACAGGCCTAATTTTGCAGGACGTTCTTCTTCAACAAGATTGCGAAACTCTCCTGAGCGTGAGTATTTAAATAGAATGTTCTGATCAGAAAGTCTGCTAATAAACTGCTGACGAATCGCTGTACGATTGACCGGTCTATTGTTCATTTCCCCGATAGTCCTGAGAAAATCATCCCAGTTTTTCGGCTGATGCAATGCCTGGGGGTTACCCTGATTAAAATTAACGGAGAATAAATGGTTTAATAACAAATCCAGCTCATTCATTACGGCTAAAGTTAAACCCTCTGTCGCTTGTATAAAGTCTCGTAATTGCTTTTCGGTAAAGGCACCAAATAAGGTAGCCGCTTTGTAGGCAGCCAGTTGCAGAAATTGAGGATAACTGGCTTTAGAAGCAAGTTTAATCTCAAAGAGATTAAGCAAATCCTGCATTTTTGCCTGATTGCCGCCTTCCATCAATAAATCCAGGGCCTCCAGGAAATTTCCATGTGGGTAAGCTGCCAGTAAAGCCTGTCCCCGCCGGGTTTGTAAAATGTCCTTGGCTGCATCCAGAGTATTGAGCGTAATGTTGATTTGAGCATGGCCCAAACGAAAAATAGCTTCATGTAAATGGCTGGCAATACTGGTCACTAAGGGGACTGGAAGGCTTTGCACTCGATCAACGATGGCAGGCATTTGACGCGTGTCATATTGGGTATAAAGAAGCCAGAGCAGCTGATGGCGCGATAGCAAATCATTATTGGCGAGTTTTTCACTAATGAGACTGTAATCTTCGTGGCTGAATTGTGCGCGTGACGCTAACGTCCTGCGAATATTCAAGGCTGCCTCATTTGAGGTCCAGCTGAAGATTGAAGATAATTCCGGGGCGTAAGTTGGCTTTCCATGTTTAAAATGAGATAACTTAAGCTCCTCATCAAAATATTTGAAGTGTTCTTGCTGAATAGCATAGTGCACGCCGCCATGGGTTAAATCCATTTTATGCAGCGATTTTAAAAAGCGCGTTTTTTCCTCCTGGGCAGGAAGGCTGCGCAGAGAATCGAGTATTCGATCGACTTCGACCAGCATATTTCGCGGTTCAAGCTGCGAAAACTCATCGCCAGATAAAGAAAGATCCATCTTGGCGAGTTCTTTGACCAGATAATCAAAGGCTTTCCATAGTACTTCAGTGTGTTCAGCAGGCACATGATTTAAATGTTTACTGCAAAAGCCCAGCCAGGCTTCTCTGTGCGGCTGGGCTCTGGCGGGAGCCAAATGTTCAATCATGCTGTCAATGGCAGTGAAGAAAGCAGAACTAATATAGAAGTTATAGTTTTCAGCTTTACTTAATACCTCAGAGTGAAATGCATCGAAAAACTGTATTCCTAACTGGTTCTCAATCTGGCGAAACTTGGCAATCAGCAAGCCAAGCGTTTCCTCGCCATTACGATAATAAACCTGGCCAAGAGCGCGGAGGGTGCTGATATCCGCTTGCCCGCGTTTAGCCCACATTTTGGTCCATTCAGCCAACTCAGGCTGCCGGGAGAATAAAATGTCACAGGCGCGAGGAAGTTTTAGTAGTAGATCCTGCTCTTTTACTTTGAAAAATGCTGTGATGGCCTGAGGTCCACCGTATTGCCAGGCTTGAATAAACACCTGCCAGTGTCGAAGGACACGGGGAACGTCTCTCACCATTGCTGCTATTTCAGGATTTTTTACTGAAAAGGTTTTCCATTCTTCGGAATAGTCTTTTTCAGGCTGCAACACTTCAAAGAGAACGAGAGGCTGGAAATCATCTGCAGTTTCCAGTTTGGGCCTGTGTTCAAGATAATAATCAATATTGAATTGGCGAAAGTCTCCTTCCCAAAACTCCTGAACGGGTTTAGTTACTTGCAAGTCAACTGTAAGCGGGGTTGGTACGCCGCAGACATAGCCCATTTCAATATTGTAACAGAGAATCAGCTGACCATCTTTGGAGCGCTGAGTGTAGATACCTTTCGGTGTGTTATTTGTTTTGGGACCAGAAGATAGGCGCGTATGATGACGCAGCATCACCTTTGCCGCATCGAGAGTCATGGCCGATATTACATGCGGGGCTTTGACTCTGGGCTCTGCATTAATCCAGGTATGGAAAAACGCCTGCAAAGGAGTTTCTTCAGGTGTACCAAGTGGTGCATAACGTTTAACATCACATTGATTTTCTGCGATGTAGTCCTGATAGTATTTCCCCAGTAAGCGGTCGATATTGTCATAAGTGACCAGCTCACCAGTAATAACTTCTTCAACTACCTGAAGACCCATTCGCTGTTGTTCCTGTTGTATCTGGCGGTTTTGCTGAATTTCCTGCTGCTGTTGCATTTGCAATTGCACACCGCTGCCTCGCTGCAAAGGCCAGGGGCCTTTATCTGCATCGTCAAAGTGCAGTTTAATTGATTCAGCCGATGGGTGGAGGGCTTTGGGTTCAGCGAAGGCATTATCTGATTTGGCGTGATCGAAACGACTATTCTCCCTGATTTGCAATGAAAGCATCGCCCCCTGTTTCAGGTGTCGGTTATTAAGAATCACATTATTCAATTGACGATAAAGGGAACGCAGCTCACGATATTCTTCGGTGGTGGTCTTATCTCCCTCAAGTTCGGGAATGACAATCAGTCCGGTCCAGCGGCCTCTCTGGGCGGCTCTCGCCAATTCACTCAAAAAAGTCGCGAATTCGCGTTTATGACGCAGACATTGAGCCAGATTAATTTGTTCAAAACAGTCTTTTTCATTAATGTGCTCAAGCAAGGCAATATAGGCTTTGTCATTGCCTGGCTGGTAGGCTGCACTGATTTGATTAAAGGGAAAGGAATAACCATTACGTAAATGATCTGATAACAGGGCAAGATATTCCCTGACTTCATGCTGCTGGCAGGAGAGATAGAATAAGGGACGATTGCGGCCATAGATGCTCAGCAGATTTTCACTGAGATCTGAATCTCTCAAAAAAGACAGCACTTCGGATAGTCCTTTGACGCCCATGTCTTCAATACACTGCTTGAATATTTTATGCTCTTTTTTATTGGCAGCCAGATCATCTGCTTCATTCAGATGCAGTAACCAGAAACGTGCGACCCGTTGCCAGTAGTTGTCGACCATTGGCGGTAAATATCCGGATTCCTTAAGCCAGCGGTTACGGCCAAGAACTGGTAATAACTCCTCTCGCAATTGACTCAGTGAGTTATTTGCTTCATTAATTACCAACTCAGTGATGTGTGCATTATCCTGTACTTGTTTCTTGATGAGTAAGGATTCTTCCAGATTCAGATTAAACTTCGCTGGCAAGTGAATTTTCAGTTTTGGCTGCTTCGACTGACCGCGAAAGGTATTGAGTACCATCGCAGTTGCTATATCTCTTTGAGGAATAATCTGTGTGCTTCTATTAAGCCCCATGTAATTAAAAAAAACGTCATTGGTTTCGGTTTCGCGGCAAGCTTTTTTATGCTCTTGCTGAAAAGAGTATTGATCAATGTGGTCAGGTACAACCAATGTAGTCAATTCGTTTTCAATTCTGAGAACAGGAGGGTAGCCAAATCGAGTCATGGCTGGAACTAAACCGGGAATATTTGAGCGATAGGCAGGCTCCCAATGCGCATCGAATTCATTTCTTCCATATTGATTTTCGCCAAAAATGCGAATGACATCGACCAGACTGTTGGGAGTGATGGGTTTGCCAGCAACATTAGGTAATGCGGAAATGGCCGCTAGTTTTATGGGGAGGTAGCCATGCCATTTCCCATGAGGAATTTCTTTTTGAAGCGTTTTATTTAATTTTTTAAATTCTTCGGTACAAAAGCGCTCATATTCCTGCTCATGACAGCTGTATTGCACCCCTTTTACGTCATCATCTCCACGAAACTGGGTAAATACATAGCATCCTAATAAAAAATTGAAATCGGAGGATACGTCAAAAAGCCAGGTCTTACTGATATTCTGATCCAGCCATGCAATTGCAGTATAGCCCGTTGAAATGAGATTGACTGCTTTTCTCGCACTCACTTCCTGAAATTCAATGGCCAGTCGTTTTTCCAGCTCCTTCTTCTCTTCTTCAAGAAGAGGAGTTTCACAATAAATCTGAGGATTCATTTTATTGCGCAGATCAACAACACCCCATTTAGCAAGGCCTTTGGGATCTCGATTAAAATTGACGATGAGCGCATTATTACGTAATTTGATTGCCTGTGCGTTTTCGGACTGAATATTCAAAAGATTGAATACATTGAACTCGAAATGCCTGCCTTTATGAGCGGCTCGGTGTTTAATGTGTTCAGTTAATCGCAGCATATCCAGGTAGGTGACGGGCTCCGCTGGTTTTAGTTGTCCGGTAGCGGTTTTCTCCAAAAAGCCTGGTTGTAGAGAGGGCTTTCCTTCAAAAGGAGGCACAAAAACCATTTTTTCCAGAAAACACTTCCTCACGGATTGATCTGATTGAAGAATTTCTGAAATGGTCTGGCTGATTTCGCCAATAGTAAAGAGTTTTCTGGAGTTGAGCTGAGAGATGATTTTGTCAAATAATTCTGTATAACTTCCTTTTCGTTTATGTTTGATTTCTTCTTCCAAAACCGGGAGGTTGAAAAGCCCATGAAAATGAGTTTCGAGCGCCTCAAAGATTTCTTCAAAATTATCGAAATTATACTTTTGGCGAAGTTTAGGAAAAGAATCAGAATACATGAGATACCTCAAAGCATGGAAGTCAGGTAATTTTAGAGAGGTTTCCTTAATGAAATATTAAGAACTCGGTGGGTATAGATGTCAGTCCCGCGCAAAGCGGGATTGGTGGGAATAAGGTAGTAAAGTTTTTAGAATGCTTCAGCGGCAGGTTGAAAAATCTGGGAAATTATTCTTCCCCTTCCAATGCCTGTTGCCGGCATTTATTTTTCCATTCAAGATCTACTGTACCTTCTTCCAAAGGTTCGAGGTCTGCATTGACCGCAACGCGATTGTCAAACACGAAACAACTGCCTTCCCATAAGGAATTTTCCTGGATGGTTTCAAGATAATTGAGGATGCCGCCTTCCAGATGATAAACCTGTTCAAAGCCCAGCTTCTTAAGATAAGCGGTTGATTTCTCACAACGGATACCGCCAGTACAAAACATGGCTATTTTTTTGTGCTTGTCCTGCATCAGATTATTCTGCACGTATTCAGGAAAATCTCTGAAGTTTAAGGTCTTTGGATTGATTGCGCCTTTAAAACTGCCAAGACTGACTTCATAGTCATTTCGCGTATCAATAGTAAGTACTTCAGGATCCTGAATCAGCTGGTTCCACTCCTCAGGTTTTACGTAAATACCCGCTTGAGTGGCTGCATCGATATCGTCAATTCCGAAGGATACAATTTCCTTGCGTAATTTAACTTTGGACTTGTCGAAGGGATTAGTCTCGTCATAGCTTTTTTTAAAGTGAAGATCATCAAAGCCGGAATAGCTTCTCAAATGTTCAATGAATGCCTCTACCTCATTCTCCAATCCTGCGAATGTACCATTAATGCCCTCGTGGGCGAGAATGATTGTGCCCTTAATGCCATGTTCCACCATTTTATCCAACAAAGGTTCTCTTAGGGTTTCATGGTTGGGTATAGAAACAAATTTGTAAAATGCTGCGACTAAGTATGACTTCATGACTGCTAACCTAAATGTACAATAACGCGTTAATGAGGAGATTGTATCAAATTTAATCTTATCTGTGCTAATGAGGGGCTAATTATTATAAAAAATGCCTGACATGAAAAGGGTTTAATCAGTAGTTTCACCTGTTTCCTAACTGGAAATCATTGGCATATGGCGTTATCATTTTGGAAGTTAAGTATAAAAGGAATCAGCATGCCTTATGTGTTGTGGATATTATTATTCACGGTTTGCCCGATAAGCTGGGCTCTCGAGGATTTCGATCGTCAGCAGATTGAGGAACGGATTAAGCCGGTAGGCAGTGTGGATATTGAGGAGGATGCGGGGAGTGCCTCAACTCAGAAAACGGCACCGGCGGTAGAAAAAGCGGCTGCCAAAAAGCCAGGCCAGGAGACGTTTGAACAATTCTGTTCAGTATGTCATCAGGCAGGTGTTGCCGGGGCTCCCAAACTGCATGACGCCGCCGATTGGAAACCTCGTTTAAGCAAGGGAATCGACGGCTTGACTGCCTCTGCTATCAAAGGTCTTAATGCAATGCCGCCTAAGGGCACATGCCAGTCCTGTACAGAACAGGATATGAAAGAAGCCATTCAATATATGTTGCCGCCATCATGAAACTGATAAACCCTAAACAGCTTCAATATGTATTGCTATTGGTTAGCCTGCTCGTTTTTGGTGCTTCTCTGTACTTTCAATATATAAAAGGTATGGAGCCTTGCCCACTTTGTATTATGCAGCGGATTTGCGTGCTCATTATAGTTTGCATCGGTATTGCTATGTTATTTATCAAGGCCATTTTGCGAGTGCAGAAAATGCAATTGCTGCAGATTGTATTTGCCGGCGCCGGGCTTTTTTTTGCAGGCCGGCAATTATGGCTTCAGTCTTTGCCTGCTGATCAGGTTCCGGCCTGTTTGCCCGGGCTTGATGTGATGGTGAAATATTTCCCACTGAAAGATGTGATGCACGCCCTGTTCTGGGGATCGGGTGATTGTGCTGAAGTGAACTGGCAATGGCTGGGCTTATCAATGCCAGCCTGGTCTGCTCTATATTTTTTATTCATTATTATCGGATCAATGATTATTTATTATCTGAATGAAAAGTCATTATAAAATCAGACTTGCATAAATTCCCAACGATTGACGTATAATGTCGGCAAATTGGAATTTAAATTGAAATAGTGTTTATTCCATTGAAATGCGCTATTGGGAATTGATATAACAGGTTAGATAGTTTTCATGTCAACATTTAATTGTGAAGTAATTGCCAGATATTCCCGCAACAATGCGCGTATTGTTCGCGTGTCCACTCCTCATGGGGAATTTATAAGCCCGGTATTCATGCCGGTAGGCACTCGCGCAGGCGTTAATAACATGATGCCTTTAGAGCTGAAAGAAGCAGGCAGCCAGATTATTTTAGGCGGTAACACCTATCATATGCTTTGTGCTCCGGGTATGGAAGTTATTGAACAGGCGGGCGGCATGCATCCGTTTATGGGTTGGGATGGCCCGATGCTGACAGACAGCGGCGGCTTTCAGGTTTTTAGCCTTTCCAAAAACAAGGAAATCTGTAGTATTGATGAAGAGGGTGCTCATTTTCAATTGCCGGGGGATTCCCGTCTGATTCATATGACACCGGAAATGTCCCTGGAAACCCAGAAAATAATTGGCGCGGATATCATCATGGCCTTTGACCAATGCACACCTGATGCATCCAGCTTTGAAGAAGTACGCCATATTATGGAAAGGACACATCGCTGGCTTTTGCAGTCCATTGATTATCACCAGCAATATCCTGCTTCGCGCTACGGTGCCAGACAGGCGCTTTTCGGGATCATTCAAGGCGGTATTTTCCAGGAGCTGCGCTCTGAAAGTGCAAGGTTTGTAGCCAGTATGGATTTGGACGGTATCGCTATTGGTGGTGAAACCGTGGGTTTCGATATGAAGAAAACAGTCGAGATCATCCAGTGGGTGAGAGAATATCTCCCGGAACATAAACCCCGCTATACAATGGGGGTTGGCATGTCGCCCCAGGATTTGCTCGATGTAGTAGCGGAAGGAATCGATATGTTCGATTGCGTAGCCCCCACCCGTAATGCAAGACATGGAGCCTTATACTCTGGTAAAATTGTTAAAGATGGCCATTGGCTGCGTTTTGCCAGTGAGTATGATAATCATCGGCTGCAAATCAAAAAATCCTGCTTTGCCAATGATCTGGCTCCGATCATGGAAGATTGCCTTTGCTATACCTGCAAAACGCATTCACGAGCTTATCTGCATCATTTGTTTAAACAGAAATCCAATGTTTTCACCGCACTGGCCAGCATTCATAATGTGCATGTCATGCACGAAGTTTGCACGCAAATGCGAAATCTGATTCTTAACGAAACTCGCAATTAAAATTATTTCAACAGGAGATTTCATGATTATTATCAACACATCCAAGGGTGATATTCACTTGCAGTTACACGCAGATACAACCCCTGAGACGGTGGAAAACTTTAAAAATTATGTAAACAGTGGTTTTTACAACGACACCATTTTTCACCGCGTTATCCCAGGCTTTATGATTCAGGGTGGCGGATTAACCGCTGATATGCAACAAAAAAAGACTAACAGCCCGGTCAAGAATGAAGCGAAAACAGCGAAGCTTAACAAGCGCGGTACCATCGCGATGGCAAGAACAATGGATCCCCATTCCGCCACCGCACAGTTCTTCATTAATGTGGTCGATAATGGCTTTCTTGATTTTAAAGCGGAAAATGCCCAGGGTTTTGGTTACTGCGTATTTGGTGAAGTGGTAGAGGGCATGGATGTTGTTGATGAAATTGCCAAGGTGAAAACGGGCAATAAAATGGGTCACTCAGACGTGCCGGTGGAAGAAGTCATTATTCACGGTATACGTGAAGAATAATAATGGAGCTGGGCTGCAAAGCCCGGCCTCTTAGTTCCCTTTTCTTCTTGTCCCCATTATTTCAAACTTAGGCATTTCGATGTGATAAAAAATAGCCAGTAAGCGGGCAGTAAATATGCTCATAAAGGTAGTCACAATATTGATATTGACGGGCACCTTAAAATGCTCCAGACCAATGAAAAGCAAACCCCCAGCCAGCGCAATCATGGCATAGAGTTCTTTTCTTAATACCAGTGGAATATCATTGCATAAAATATCCCGAAGCATCCCCCCGCTGACTCCTGTTAACATACCGCCAATGACCGCTACCAGGGGTGGGAAACCGCTGGCTAAAATTTTCTGTGTTCCAATAATAACAAAAGTGGATAATCCCAGGGCATCGAGGATTAAAAATATTTTCATAATTTTGAGTAAGGGATTCGCGATAAAAATGGTCATAACCGCGCATGCTGCAGTAAAAAGAAGGTATTCAGGATGGGTGACCCAGGTGAGTGGATAGGTGTCAAAGAGTACGTCTCTGACCGTGCCGCCGCCTAAGGCGGTGATACAGGCGATAACAATCACACCAAAAAAATCCATTTTCTTGCGGCCCGCTGACAGAGCGCCAGTAATGGCTTCAATTCCAATACCGATAATAAATAATCCATCAAGCAACATATTTTTCTTAATGCTTAAAAAAAGGGCATGATAGCATTATTTGTGAAGAGTAAGAAATTCATCTACGATATAAGAAAAAATAATAAAATTTAATTATAGGCTCGACAAGTGAAGCAATCCTTAGGTAATCTGGAGCAGGTATGGTAAACGATGAACAGCAGGAACCCGAATTGTTTTTAAATCTAATGGATAGCGACGCACAGCTCAATATCGTCAATCTCGATAGCAAATTAGAGAGCATGGCTGTGGAAGTTCAGCAAAAACTTGCTGTTATAGCGGAAGGTGATGCGCTGGTGCTTCCTCTCCAAACACTTCTGAGTGAAATTGATAAGGCGCGGGAGAGTATCAGGGGATTGGTATCGATGGTGTTGGAGGAAGGCGTGACAAAGGAAAGTTTTCAGCAGCAGAATAAAGAGCAGTTAGAACAATTCAACGATGTCATTCTCCAGGCAGTGAACAATATTGATGCCGTTAAGCAGCGATTTGATGAGATGCAATAGCAGGTATATTGCTCCCTGGATTTTAAATGATTATTGTAGTTAAGGTTGGTACACAAAGCATTCTGACAAACGATGGAACGCCCAACGAGCCTGTCATTCTGCATCTGGTTGAACAAATTGTTCACCTGCAGGAGCAGGAAAATCATGTCATCCTGGTCAGTTCCGGCGCAGTTGGCGCGGGGCGAAAAATAAGTAAAGATTATCTGGCCCGCCAATACGGGCATTCCATTGCTGAAAAACAGGTACTGGCATCGGTTGGTCAGCCTGAACTGATGAAAACCTACTCTTCTCTTTTTGGCAAACATCAACTACTTACAGCACAGCTGCTGTTAACCAAACAGGATTTCCAGACCCGTCAGCATTATTTAAATATTGCCCGGTTAATCAGAGAATTGTTAAATCACCGCAATATTATTCCCATCATTAATGAGAATGACAGTGTAGCGATTCAGGAATTAATGTTTACCGATAATGATGAATTAGCCGGATTAATTGCCGCACAGGTAAATGCTGATAAATTGATTATTCTGAGTAATATTGCAGGTGTTTTTAGTCATCATCCGGACAGTCCTGAGGCGTGTCTTATTTCTGAAATTAAAAACGACAATGATTGGCCAAGAGTTTCCAGTCTCAAAAGCACGATGGGGCGCGGGGGAATGGCTGGTAAGTTGTCCACTGCACGCAAATGTCAAAACTGGGTATCGCCACGCACATTGCCAGTATGGATGAGCCAAATATTCTTTTAAAAATTCTGGCAGGCGAAACTATCGGCACCAGGGTTTTACCACGAAAAAATGCGTCCAACATAAAACGATGGATCGCTTACAATGCGGAAAAGCCGCATGGGGCGATATGCATTAATAAGGGCTTATTTGAGATTTTTAAAGACAATAGTCGAGTGATTAGCCTGCTGCCTGTAGGGATTGAAAGTTGTATTGGCGAATTCAGGAAAGGGGATTTAGTCGAAATTTTATTCGAGCATATGAAAGTCGGCATTGGCATTGCCCGCTATGACGCGAAAAAATTGAAAGAATTTCTGGGCCAAAAGGGCAAGCCCGAATTTATTCATTATGACCATTTACATATTTTTTAGTAATCTGTCATTGATAGTCTAAATGCCGATAAAGTCGCGACACGTAGGGAGGGGATTTAAAATGCAGCAGGATATTATTTCTGAATTAAAAACACTGCGACAGGCAAGCCGAAAACTTTCGGCTTTGAGCGAAGCTAAAATCGACGCGATTCTGCATTCATTGGCTAACACTTTACGGCAATCGATTCCCGAGGTTTTATCTGAAAACCAAAAGGATCTGCTGCAAATGTCCTCCTCGGACCCGCGTTACGATCGATTATTGCTGACTGAGGAACGACTCCACTCTCTGGCTGATGATGTCATCGCGGTAGCTGATTTTCCAAGCCCCTTGCATCAGATCCTTGAGGAGAAACAACGACCGAATGGGTTAAAAATTCAAAAAGTCTCGGTTCCTCTGGGAGTGGTGGCGGTCATTTATGAGGCCAGGCCCAATGTCACTATTGATGTATTTGGCTTATGTTTCAAGTCTGGAAATGCCTGTGTTTTGAAAGGAGGGAAGGAGGCGGAGCATAGCAACCGCATGCTGGTTTCAATTATCAAGAGAGTGCTGCGAGAAAACGAAGTGGACGAAGATGTTGTGTATTTGTTCCCTAATGAACGGGAAGTATTGCCGACTTTGCTCAATGCCAATGACTATATCGATGTATGTATCCCGCGTGGTAGTCAGAGCCTGATTGATTTCGTAAGAGAGCATGCGCGCGTCCCGGTTATTGAAACTGGTGCCGGGATTGTTCACACCTATTTTGATAAAAGTGGTGATTTGGAAAAAGCTGTGCCGGTTATTTACAATGCGAAAACCCGGCGAGTCAGTGTCTGCAATGCACTGGATACACTCATCATTCATGCTGAGCGGCTTTTCGAACTTCCGCAAATTGTTGCAGCAATGGCAAAAAATGAAGTAGAAATTTTTGCGGATTCGCCAAGCTTTGAAAGTCTGCACCCATTTTACCCGGAACACTTGCTTCACAGGGCTGAAGATAAGGATTACGGACAGGAGTTTTTAGATTATAAAATGTCGATTAAAACAGTGGATTCTCCATTAAAGGCCATTGAACATATTAATCGTTACAGTTCAGGTCATAGCGAAGCGATCATTGCCGAAGACTCCGACGTAATAGATCATTTTCTGCAGACGGTGGATGCTGCAGCACTTTACGTCAATACGTCTACCGCTTTTACTGATGGCGGGCAATTTGGTCTGGGTGCGGAAATCGGCATCAGTACGCAAAAGCTGCATGCCCGAGGGCCCATGGGCCTAAATGCCCTGACCAGCTACAAATGGCTGGTCTGGGGAAATGGTCAAATAAGAGCTTAACGGGTGCTAAAAATCGTGATGTGTTTCCTGATCAATAATGGAGAGGGCTTTCACGGTTTCCAATCCGAAGCTCATTGCAAAATCAATGCTTTGTTTAATTTTCTGTTTATCATCAGAAAATGAGGTTTTATCCCCCACAATAGCAAGTATACAGCCGCAAAAAATTGGAATTGGATTGGTTTCTGTACTAATTAATTTAGCACTCATTAATGAACTTAAGGTAAATAGCTGCGCACACTCCATCTCGGTTGCCAGAATACCTGCCAAATGCATGGTTTTCATATACTGATCATTCTCTTCCATGAATGAATAGTGAAACTCACGCGCATACAGCGAGCTTTTAGAATGGACAATACCGAAATGAACAGGGAATTGATGAGCCAGAAGCCTGGCAGCGCGGTGGGCGGCAATCAGGCATTCCATGGAAGCAATCGCCGGATATTCTCTATAAATATAATCCCAGGACGCCTTATCGTCACGAACCGCTGCAGTGGCCACAACAATATCGCCCACATGAATAGTATCCGGTTGCAGTGAGCCCGCAGTACCGATACGAAGCAACCGCCGAGCGCCGAGCATAATGAGTTCATTAATAATAATGTCGGCGCTAGGTCCTCCCATTCCTGTGGAAATGGCTGCGACATCAATCGCCTTGCCCTGGTTTAGTAATTTTCCCATGTAAAAATTATGCTGTCGGGGATGTTTTCTGATAACTACCTCTTCAAATTGCTCACTGAGCTCTCGTGCCCGCTCATCAGAGCCGGTCAGAAAAATGTATCGGCCAATGCCGTTATTACCTGAAAAATCTTCATGGCTTGCATTAATATGCTGCGTTTCAATGAGTGGCATATCCTTACTCTGTCCTCAGAAATCGGTGAATTAATTTCATCCTAGCTTTAGTCTGACTCACTGGCAAGTAAACTGATGAACCGTATCGATTTTTGCTCAAAATAAGTCTATAACTTAGTAATAAAGAGATTGGAGAGGCAGACATGCGCCTGTTAAAACCTTCCGCTGAGCAAGCGAAATCCGGACTGAAAGTGCTCAGAGCGATAATGCTGGCCGATCCTGAAATTAAGGAGTTAACGGAGCTTCAAATCAGAACCCTCGATGCTGCTCAAAAATTCATTACCGATACCCATTTTCCTTTAGAGGAACTCAGCGAGTCGGTTGAACCCGAAGAGCTGGCGCAGCAATTTATTGATCCTGCATTAAGGAAGCAATTTGCTGAGGCAATGGTGGTTGTCTCTACAGTAAATGGAACCCCTAAAGCGGAGCAGGTCGATCTGGTACGAGCTTATACAAAAGCGCTTCAGGTCGATAGCAGTTTAGTGGATGCTCTGCAAAAGCTCGCTAACCAGCACCGAGTTCTTTATGCCTTTGATGTCGTTCGTCATATGTATATTGGTGAAACAATCTCCAAGGCCTGGGCAAAAGAAAAGTTCAAAGGGATTTATAAAATTGTGGGTGGAATGAAGGGTTTTTATCAGGATGCCGAACTCGCTAAAAAATACCATGAATTAAAAGAATTTCCTGATGGTACGCTGGGAAAGGAGTTCTGGCGATTTTATGATGAGCATCAGTTTATATTTCCGGGAGAAAAATACGGCACTCCGGTGATGATGACCTATCATGACATGGCGCATGTTGTTGGTGGTTACGACACGACACCTGCCGGTGAGCTTAAAGTGGCCTCTTTCACAGCCGGATTTAGAAATGTGGGCAGACCCTGGATTTTATTGTTTATTATCAGCCAGTTCCATTTAGGCGTTAAAACCGTTCCCATTGATGTCCCGCGCATGACCGGTAATTTTAATCCGGAGGAGCAATTCCTCGCTTTAAAAAGAGGAAGTCTGATGAACATCGATTTGTTTGATAACTGGGATTACTGGGAAGTAATGGACCAGCCTCTCGAGCAAATTCGCAAGACTTTTAATGTCTTGCCGCAAGAAAAAGTGTTGGAAATTATACAAAGCGAAAACTAAATGGCGTCTTTGCTCTGAAAACTCATGTATTCAATTTGTTTGCTGGCTTCTTAGCTGTTATCATTTCATAATCCTGAAAAAGAGATTGCTCTTAACGCCTGTTATTTCTGCACAGGGGAAATGCTATTTTTTTGCGGCATGCCTCGTTACGGGCCGGGACTTGCTATTAAGTTATATTAAACTGTCATCCCCGCGGAGGCGGGGATCCAGCTCTGAGCTAGCTATAATGCCAGTTGACGAATGGATTCCCGCCTCTGCGGGAATGACAAATTCCTTAACCTTATGGCACCGATGACAGGTCCCCGGTTATCCGGCAACGGGATCGCTGCATTTTCTTTAAGGTTTGACGACATGCCGCCAAGGCGGTTCAATCAATGATAGTATTTATGAAAATAGTTTTACAAATTTTAATAACTTTAATGGTGTTTACTTCCTCTGGTTACACGCAGCGTCAAATAGCGATTACCATCGATGACTTGCCTTTTGTAGGCGAGTATAAAAATTTTCACCTGGACCGGATTATCAAGCTTGTTAAGGATAATGAGATTCCAGTCACGGGCTTCGTAATTGCTGGGAATGTGCGACAGGACAACTGGCCGATGCTTCATAAATTCCGCGATGCGGGATTTGGGGTGGGTAACCACACCATGTCTCACATTAATTTAAATAAGGTGAAGACTGAAAGGTATATCCAGGAGATCGAGGAGGCCGACAAGATATTGGCGCCGGTGCTCACAGAGCCTAAATACTTCCGCTATCCCTATCTGGCGATGGGAAAACAGAAAAAAAAGGAAAAGGTATTGAAATACCTCGCATCGAAGCATTATAAAATTGCTCCGATTACTATTGACAGCAAAGACTTTATATTTAACCAGCGACTTTTATCGGTGCCGCAGGATGACCGAAGAGCCTATTTGGAAGAAGTGAAATATGATTATCTGGAGTTCATCTGGAAGCAGACTTTGATTGCCGAAGAAAATAATCGTTATAACCATAAAACAGATCAGGCACAGATTCTATTAATTCATGCCAATATTTTGAATGCTTATGTGCTGCCCGACATTATTAACCTGTATCGTGAACATGGTTATACCTTCGTCACACTGGACGAAGCCTTGCAAACATTTAACTTTGCACAACCGCAGCAAAAACTGGTAAAGAAAGATAAAACCACGATTGAAAAGTTAATCGACGAATATTTTGAATGGGATTAGATTGATAAGGAGTCAATTTTCATGGACCAGAACACAATTAAATGGGGAATTTTGGGTACAAGTTCTATTTCTCAGCATATGGCAGCGGCTATTGCTGAATCAAGGAATGGACAGGTCATCGCGGTTGCCGGGAGAGACGCGGAGAAGTCTAAAGACTTTGCCAAAGAATTTTTCATTTCCAAACCTTACAATCATTACGCTGATTTACTGACTGATCCGGAGATTGATGCGGTCTACATAGGCTTGCCGAATCATTTGCATAAAGAGTGGGCAGTCAAAAGCCTGGAGGCTGGTAAGCATGTATTGTGTGAAAAACCCCTGGCCCTCAATGAAGAAGAAACGCTCGATATAATGGCCACTGCGCAAATAAAGGGTCTGGTTTGCATGGAGGCCATTATGTATCGTTGTCATCCGCTGATACAGGAAATTAAATCCATTTTGCAGCAGAACCTGATTGGCCATGTTCAATTATTCCAGGCAGTTTACACAGCCAAAATAGCCCATCTGGCTAACCCTGTAGCAGGTGGAGCTATTTTTAATCTGGGTTGTTATCCATTGTCCCTGATCCGCTATTTATCAATGGCTAATGTAGTCAATTTGAAAACAATTGGAATAAGGAATGCGAACCATTCCCATAATGATACTCGCTCATCAGCTATTCTAAGTTTTGACGATCAATCCCTGGCTGCCATCACTGTTTCTGATGACCTGGATATGAGCTGGCAATTTGCTATCTGGGGTACTAAAGGACGACTGGAGATGCTTAGCAATCCCTGGTTCCCGAACAATGGGGAGCAGGTTTTCCGTGTTTATCGGTCTAATGAGGAGAAGCCGCAGGAAATAAAGCTGACAAGTCCATTGTCTGCCTATACCTATCAGATTAATACGATGAATACATTAATTATTGAGCCTTCTGCCAAACTACTGGAACGAGTAACGCTTCAGGAAAGTCTGGAGAATGTCAGATTATTGGATGTGTGGCGAACCCAGGCACTTAGTCTGGCGAGAGAGGAATTGGATTTTTGCTCCTGAGCCTGCGCGCATCTTATAAAAAGGTATCAATATAAATTTGAGAGGAATTAATGCTTATGAAAAGGATTTTGGTTTCTGCATTGTTGAGTTTATCATCGTTTTCCCTGAGTGCCGCCAGCACCGAACCACTCCATTTTGCCCATCAGAAAATTCAATCCACGGTGGATAACTATCTTGCCACAAGAGGGAAAGTTGAGCATTTAACGGGGATTGCTGTTGCCGTCTTTCTGCCGCAGAAAATAGGGTCTCAGGAAGGCACGATTCAGAGCTTTTATGCCGGCAATGAAGGACAGGCGCCATTTGATAAACCAGTTACTGCAAAAACCTTGTTTGAAATCGGCAGTATAACCAAATCGTTTATAGCAGCCCTGCTATTACAACTGGAGGGCGAGGGCAAACTGTCTATTGAAGATCCCGTGGGCAAATGGTTACCGCAATATCCTCAATGGAAGGATGTAAAAATAAAAGATTTATTGAATATGACCAGTGGTATTCCGAATTACAGTGCTAATGAGCAATTCGATAAAATTATGGAAGAAGACATGACCCGTCAGTGGTCAGATGCTGAATTGTTACAGTATGCTGATCCCGCTAAACCGATTGCTCCGCGTTCCGAAACCCACTTTGATTATTCCAACAGCAATTATATCCTCGCGGGAATGATTGTGGAAAAAGTAAGCAATACGAAAATTGCAGATCAACTGCAAAAGCGTTTGTTAACGCCTTTATTGTTAATGAATAGCTACTATCCTGCCGGAGAAAACGGCCAGGTGCTTTTGGAAAAATTAATACCGCTGATGGCGCATGGATACACTTATGATGAGAAAACAGAAAAATTAATTGATATCACTAAAAATAATTTATCCTGGGCGGGAGCTGCCGGTGCGATTGTATCCGATATAAGCGATGTAATTCACTGGGTGCAGGCGCTGTACAATGGCAAAATGTTTGGTGAAAATTATCGCCAGAAAGCCCTGAGAGAACTTAAGACAGTAGTTTCCATTCCTGGCGGCAAGGAGATTGCAAATATCGATGCCCAACAAAAAGATGGATTTGGCTTAGGCGTCGGATATTTTTATGAGCCAAAACTGGAAAACCGTTTCTGGGCTTACGAAGGCAGCACCCTCGGTTATCGAGTGGCCTATATATGGAGTGAATGCAGTAATCTGACAGTGGCCGTCGCGCTAAATAGCAAAGCGGGTGAGGGCAATCCTTCTTCGCCGCAAGGGGATGGCATCAAAGATTTAAGTTTGCAAATCTATAAAAATATAATGGAGATGCATCCGGAATATAATTGTAAAAATCTATAAATCCAATTCCTTTCGGCCTCAGGTATCCTGCAAAATTATCCTCAATTTGGGTGCAAACTGAGTCATTCCCGCGCGGCATTGTTGCGTAAATAGAACCAAACAGCAAATCTGTTGTCTTTGCGAACAAAGTGAAGCAATCCAGATCGAAGCTTGAACAAAGTAAAGAGCTAGATTGCTTCGCTAACGCTCGCAAAGACGGTTTTATGCACCTATCTTCATTTACGCAACAACGCCTTCCCGCGCAGGCGGGAATCTATTTCATCTGCCGCACTATGCCAAATTATTGATAGATTTCCGCCTGCGCGGAAATGACAGAGACAATAGCTTGGTTCTCAATTTCGGTGAAAAATAACTTATTATAGTGGCTCAAGGTAGTGTTTTCAGGAATCGCCAAGCGGAGAGCATGCATGCAAAATCCCTATTTTAACCTGCTTAAAACCGTCTGGGCGCATGGCCAGACCTGGCGCCGAGCTATTATCGGATATTACATCGCCTATATTATTGCCCAGGCCTGTATGAGCTTAAGTCCTTATGCCTTTGGAAAAACCATTGATGTTTTGCAACATTTTGAGCCTGGGCGGTTACAGGAAGTCTTGTACTGGCTGATCATGGGAGTGCTGCTAGTTCCCTTGTTCTGGCTTTTTCATGGCCCGGCGCGGGTTGTTGAGAGACGGGTTGCGCTTCGCATACAGCAGGCGTTCCAGTTGCAAATTTATGAGAAGCTCACTGAATTACCTCTTAAATGGCATCAGGATCATCATTCAGGAAATATTATCACCCGGTTAAATCGCGCCTCGACAGCCCTTAGACGCTTTGCAGAAGAACAATTTATTTATATTGAGACGATTATCAAGTTTCTGGTGTCTATTGTCTTCCTGTTCTGGCTTTCTTTGCCGGTCGGAGTATTCAGTTTTCTTGCCTGTCTAGCCGCAGCCATTATGGTGATCTTGTTTGATCGCAAACTAATTCCGCTTTATGAATCAGAAAATGAGGTGGAGAATCATGTGGGCGCTGGTCTTTTTGACTATATCAGTAATATTACAACTATTTTAACGCTTCGACTGGCTCAGTTTACACGCAATAACCTCTCCCAGCGTCTCATAGCCATCTGGCCATTTTTCAGGAAGGAGTCGGTCGTCAACGAGTTGAAGTGGTTCATTATGGGCATGCTTCTGACCGTGGTTCAGTCGATTATTCTGATTGTGTATATCGTTTATCATTTGCAAACCACTGATGGCATTTTGATTGGAACGGTGGTAATGATTTTTCGTTATCAGTGGGATCTGGCTGAAGTGTTTTATGCGCTGAGTATGCACTATAGCGATCTGGTTCGCATGGATACAGATGTAAAGAGTATTCAACCGATTATTCAGGATCTTGAAGCTCTGTCCCATCCGGTACCGGGAGAAGCCCTGGCTCAGCAATGGCATAGTTTATCGATTAAAAATTTAACATTTACTCATTCTGAGTCTAATAAAAAAATGCCTGCTCAACCTATTAGCATTGATATTAAACGTGGCGATAAAATTGCATTAATAGGTTCAAGCGGGGCGGGAAAAAGTACGCTGCTCCATTTATTGTCAGGTTTATATCACCCGCAAACGGTTGAACTTCAAATCGACGGGGTTAGTTTTCATTCCCTGGAGCCGCTTCACGCGATAACAACTTTAATCCCTCAGGAGCCGGAAATTTTTGAAAACACGATTGAATTTAATATAACAATGGATATTGAGACGAGTCGGGAAGTGATTGATAAAGCAATTGAGCTGGCCTGCTTCAAACCTGTGCTTGAAAAACTGCCGAAAGGTTTGTTAACCGATATACGTGAAAGAGGACTTAATTTATCGGTAGGGCAGAAGCAAAGGCTGGCCCTGGCAAGAGGGCTATTTGCGGCGCGATTCAGTTCTCTCATTCTGATGGACGAGCCAACTTCAAGTGTCGATTTGCCCACTGAAAAGCAAATTCTTTCGGGTATTATCGAGACATACCGCGAGGCAACGCTTGTAGTCACTCTCCATCGTCTGCATCTGTTGCCGCAATTTGATCGCGTTATTTTGCTCGAGCAGGGGGAAATTATTGCCGATGGATGTACTGATGAATTGTTAAACAGCAGTGGTCCTGTGCAGAAGCTCTGGCAAAAATATCAGGCTAAAGCAAATTGAGATTGTATTTTTGACAGGAGCGGGTTAATCCTTGGATAAATTTAATTCAATATTCTATCAATTATTTCTCTCAAGCCGTTCTGAATTTGGTCTATACTATACGTTAAAATTGATTTGGGCGGGTATTTCTGGTAATCTGCACAGTCTTTAAATAACTGGGTATGGTGCCTGACTTTCAGGTTCAGGTGGCGATACCGTAATGAAAGTGAGTAGTGATATGAATGCCAAAGTGAGTAGTGATACAAATGCTTCTATTCATCCCCAATACGAAATAGTTAAAGTTACCTGTAGCTGCGGTCACAGTTTTGAAACTCGTTCCACACTGTGCAAGCCTTTAAATATTGAAGTATGTGCTTATTGCCATCCTTTTTACACCGGTAAACAAAAACTGGTTGATACTGGAGGACGTGTTCAGAAATTCCTGGATCGTTATAAGAAACGTGAACAATAATTGGCTGAGAATATTTAAGAGAAACGTGGAGATTACAGGATCCATAAGGGGGCGCAACACTATGCGCCTTTTTTTTGCAGAATGACTGTTCTTTCTCTTGCTTTTTCTATATGATTTTTTCCGATTTCCCGAAAAGTGAGTGAGAATTTTGGATAAAGAGGTCTTAAAGCAACGCGCATTGGAATATCACGAATTTCCAACTCCTGGAAAACTTGGGGTTTATGTAACCAAGCCGACCAATTCTCAGGAGGATTTGTCCTTAGCATACACACCTGGAGTCGCAGAGCCGGTACTGGCGATCGCAGAAGATCCGGAAAATGCTTTCAGATATACAGCCAAAGGCAATTTAATTGCAGTTATGACCAACGGCACTGCTGTTTTGGGGTTGGGAGATGTAGGCGCATTAGCCAGCAAGCCCGTTATGGAAGGAAAAGCAGTCCTTTTCAAGCGTTTTGCTGATATCGATGTGTTTGATATTGAAATTGACGCAGAAAATCCACAGGCCTTTATAGCTACGGCCAAACGAATCGCGCCGACTTTTGGCGGTATTAATCTTGAAGATATCAAAGCCCCTGAGTGTTTTGAAATTGAACAAGCTTTAGTTGAACAATTATCCATCCCCGTATTTCATGACGATCAGCATGGTACTGCCATTGTAGTGGCGGCTGCTTTATTGAATGCCCTGGAACTTCAGAATAAGAAACTGGCAGACGCGCGTATTGTCTGTATTGGTGCAGGTGCTGCAGGTATTGCTTCCATGCGATTATTAGTTGCTTTAGGCGCTAATAAAGAAAATATGACCCTTTTGGATACAAAAGGCGTAATCCATACCGGGCGAGATGACTTAAATGCCTATAAGTTTGCCTTTGCCAGAACAACGGAAGCGAGAACCCTGGCGGATGCCCTGGTTGACGCAGACGTATTTATCGGTGTTGCAAAACCTGATTTACTAAGCGGTAATTTATTGAACCTGATGGCTCCGAAACCGGTCATCTTTGCTTTATCCAACCCAATACCCGAGATTTTACCTGAAGTGGCGCATGCCATCCGCGATGATATCATCATTGCAACCGGCCGAAGTGATTACCCTAATCAGGTTAATAATGTCCTATGTTTCCCTTACATTTTTCGTGGTGCTCTCGATGTCAGAGCAACCTGTATTAATCAGGCCATGCAAGTGGCGGCAGTCGAAGCAATTCGGAAGCTGGTGCATGAACCTGTACCTCAAGTGGTGAAGGATAACTATCCCGGGCTTGATCAATGTTGGGAATTTGGTCCTCATTACATTATTCCCAAGCCTATCGATCCTCGCTTAAAAGAACAAGTGTCCACTGCTGTGGCAAAAGCAGCAATAGCAAGTGGCGTTAGTCAGATCAAAAAGCGTTAATCCATCTTTTTGAAATTTGTGCTTAACCGTCGTTAAGGAGCTCATTTTGAGTAGTAAAAATGATAAAAGGTATTTATTGAGTGCCTGGTTGATTTGTGGTCTTGGTGCTATTTATTATAGCTACGAGTATTTTTTAAGAATATCACCGAGTGTTATGGAACCTGCTTTGCGCGAACATTTTAATTTGTCCGCCAGCGGCTTTGGTTTGTTATCTGCGTTTTACTACTATGCCTATGTTCCATTACAGATTCCTGTCGGCGTGTTGCTGGATCGTTACGGTCCACGCCTTCTAATTACCATCGCCTGTTTTATCTGCGTAATGGGTACCTTTATTTTTGCAGGAACCAATGTCTTCTGGGTAGCGGCAACAGGTCGCTTTCTGGTTGGTTTTGGTTCCGCCTTTGCCTTTGTCGGCGTTTTAAAACTGGCGACTATCTGGTTGCCTGAAGATAAGCTGGCAATGGTATCCGGTATGGCCGCTGCTCTTGGTACAATTGGTGCCATGATTGGCGACAATCTTCTGGGTATTCTGGTTATTAAGATGGGCTGGAAGTATACCGTGCAATTGACCGCCTATGTGGGCATTGCGTTGATCTTTGTTCTATGGTTCGGTATCAAGGATAAGAAGAGTCACCAGCGACGTAGCGGAACGGTTGATAATTTCCGTAAAAGTATGATTGACCTGGGTATTATTGCGCGCAATCGCCAAATCTGGATTAATGGTCTGTTTGGCTGCCTGGTTTATCTGCCTACCACTGTATTTGCTGAACTTTGGGGCATACCCTATTTGAAACACGCCCATGGACTCACTCAGGAAGGGGCGGACTTTGCCAATTCCCTGCTGTTTTTAGGTTTCACAATCGGTGCGCCGGTTATGGGGCTCATCTCTGATAAAATCAAACGCCGCAAGTTGCCGATGTTAGTTGGAGCAACGGGTGCTGCCATCATTATGATGATTGTGCTCTACTTCCCCGGCTTGAATGAGGGTAGCATCAGTGTCCTGATGTTTATGCTGGGTCTTTTATACAGCGCGCAATGTATTGTGTTTGCAGTAGGCCGTGAATTAAGCCCGACTGAAGCAGCGGGTACAGCGATGGCGATGACCAACATGATTGTTATGCTGGGGGCCATGTTCCTGCAGCCGCTGGTGGGCGAGCTATTGGATATGAGTTTCGCTTCACATGCGGGCGTAATCAATATTGACACCTTATCGCTTGATAAATTGCAGCAGCTTTATACAGCGGATGACTATCAGTTTGCGCTGTCCATTATTCCGCTTGGAATAATAATCGCAGCTATCCTGACTTTTTTCCTCAAAGAAACTTATGCGAATACAAATGATTGAATCAATTAGTAGAAGACAAGCCCTGTTGGGAATATTAATTTGTACTGTAGGAGCTTTCTTCTACTGCTATGAATTTGTGTTGAGAATTATACCAGGCGCATTGCAAAGCGAGCTTAGTGCTGCCTTTGGTCATATTTCAGCTACCACGTTTGGCCAATTATCTGCCTTTTACTATTTTGCCTATTCACCGATGCAGCTTCCTGTAGGCATGCTGATGGATCGCTACGGTCCGCGCAGACTGTTAACCTTCGCCTGCCTCTGCTGTACTCTGGGCTCATGGATGTTCACAAACACCTCTTCCATGCTCATCGCGGGCAGCGGTCGTTTTCTGGTGGGATTTGGCTCCTCATTTGCCTTTGTGGGCGTCCTGTCTCTGGCTTTGCGATGGCTGCCCCGTCGTTATTTTTCACTGGTTGCCGGGTTAATCACTACTCTTGGCATGCTCGGATTAGTGTATGGCGAAGTGAAAATCACCGATATGGCAGTGTCCTTAGGTCTGATGCATGTATTGTGGATGATGATCATTATTGGCGCAGTACTTAGTGTAATTACTTTCCTGGTCGTGCGCGATGGCCCTCAGGGACATATCGCTAACAAGCAACCGTGGCCGGAGTTTTTCGCGAATGTCTGGCATGTTTTATCTTCTCCGCAAGTATGGCTTATCGGCTTTGTAGGTGCCTGCCTTTACACCTCCCTGTCTGTATTTGGGGAATTATGGGGGAAAACCTATCTCGAACAGGCTCATCACCTCACAAAAGTGCAGGCGGCAAGAACCGTTTCAGCTATGTTTCTGGGATGGGCTGTCGGTGCGCCGATAGCCGGTTATTTCTCTGATATTAGTGGCAGAAGGGTGTTTCCTCTGGTGGCCGGTGCTATTTTAAGTCTTATTTGCATTAGCATCGTGCTGTATTATCCAGGCCTATCGTATACCACCTTAAATATTCTGCTCTTTCTCTATGGTGTATTCAGCGCGACAGAGATTATTGTATTTATTATGGGTAAGGAAAATAGCGGCGCCAAATTATCCGGCACTGTATTTGCAGCAGTTAACATGATTGTCACTCTTGGCGGTGTGGTGTTTCAGCCCCTGGTTGGTAAATTACTGGATACATTTGGTGATAGTCATGTGGTCGCAGGGGAGCATATCTACAGCATCGTGGATTATCAGCTTGCTCTTTCAGTTCTGCCGCTTTCATTGCTAATGGTGATGATTCTCGCTTTCTTTATGAAGGACTTTCGCTCAACTATTCAATAGGCGAAGCTGGCAACCAGAATTTTACTGGTTGCCATGCAAGAAAGGTCCTGGTCAATATGACAGCTTTGGGCTTTAGCTGGAATAACCGTCAAAAACCGCAATCAGTTCCTTAGCCATTTGCCTGTTTTCGGCATTACAGCTAATCATACGGGGAACTTCAAGGGTGATAATCTGGCTCTCTTTATAGTGATGACGAGTAAATTCCGTATCATGATTTGAAATAAGTACGGTAATCCCTTGTTCTGCGCTTTGCTTAGCCAGAATAGCCAGGTCAATCTGGTCCCGCTCATAAAATTTAGTCCTGGTGTAAGAGGAGAAATTGGAGCTCCTCGAAAGTGGAACATAGGGGGGATCACAATAAATGATGTCACCCGCTTTTGCCTGAGCAAAAGTACTTCTGAAATCTGCTAAAAGAAATTCAGCTTTCTGACTTTGCTGATAAAAATTCAGTAATTCCTTTCTTGGAAAATAGGGTTTTTTATAGCGTCCAAAGGGTACGTTATAAATACCGCTCTTGTTGTAGCGGCACAAGCCATTATAGCCATGCCGATTGAGATATAAGAACAAAGCACCGCGTCTTTTGATGTCAGTACAGTGATTAAATTCATCACGATACTGATAATAGAGACTTTCCACATTGTTTTCCGCTGTAAACAATTCGGCACAATCGCTAATAAACCGATCGCCTTCATTCTGTACCATTTGATAAAGATGAACCAGGTCGGGATTATTTTCTGCTAAAAGGTAACTGTCATATACAGAGTTTATGAACACGGCCCCAGAACCCGTAAAGGGTTCTATTAAACGCCTTGCTGGTTTCAGATGAGTTAGTATATGGTTTAAGCAATGGTATTTATTGCCTGCCCATTTAAGAAAGGGACGATATCTAACCATAAGCTTTCAGATCGAATAAACTATTCAAATCACAGTCCAAAAGGCTCAAGTATCGCCTACCAAACTCTAAAACGCAATGGTCAGTAAAAAAATCGCAGTCAAAGCCACCAAACTCAACATAGCATTGCCGCCGGGCACAATTTGCAGGCTGTCTGAGTTATCAATTCTGCGCGCACTCCAGGTCATTACTGCGGGCATAAGCAATAATAAGATAACACAGCAAACCCCGGCATAACCCAAGGCATGCAGGTAAATTCCTGGATTGATTAGCACTACGAAAAGGGGAGGCAGAAAAGTCAGCGCCAGAGTCCCTTTACCTTGAAGTCCGGATTTCTTTAAGGACAAGCCATCAGCCAGAAAATCAAATAACCCGATTGAGACTCCCAGGAATGCGGTAACCATACAAATGGAGGTGAAAAAGCCAAAAAAGCCGGTGATCCATTGGCTATGAACTGCACTACTCAGCGCATTAGTTAAGCCGCTAGTCGCATGTTCGGTTGTCATCAGACTTAATAAACCCTCATCACCGTCACGAGATACGACACCCATAATTACCGCATCCCATATAATGTAGCAAGCCAGGGGAATTAGTGAACCGTATAAAATAACTCGTCTTAAAGAAGCAACATCTTCATTAAAATAGTCGCGCAGGCTGGGTACTATTGATGCGAAACCAAATGAGGTAATCAGAATCATAAGGCTACCCGTAATGGCTTTCACTGAGCCGCCGCTTAAACTGCTGGTATCCACATGCGGGCTGATAATAGCCACTAATAACAGATAAACCCCGAGTTTGCCGAACATCAATCCACGGTTCACATAATCAACCGCACGGATCCCTGCATAAACCACCAGACTGAATACTAAAGTAAAAATCAATGAAGTAATCCAACTGGGAAAAGCGATGCCTAGCCTTGCGAAAATGCCATTTAATACATCACTGCCCCCTGATATGTAGGCTGCCAGCAGCGTGTAAAGCAAGAACAAGTAAGTGATCCAGGCAATAATTTGCCCAGGCAAGCCCAGGGTTGACCTGGCCATAGATACCATGTTGCTACCGGGAGGGAGCCGCAAATTGACTTCGAGAATCAGGAAAGCCCCCACAGTCATAATGAGCCAGCAGAGTATTAGAAAAAAGATGGAATTGGTAAATCCAACTTCAGCGGTTGACACTGGGAGAGCCAGCATACCGCCACCAATAGAAGTTCCTACAATAAGAAGAATTCCGCCGAGTAATTTTGAGTTGGTCACTAATTTATCCATATTGATCAAATTTCATTCAGAAATGTTAAATAACAATGGATGCAATGTCAATAGGATTATTCCATAAACAATGTGTTCTTTGCCATAACAAAAGAAAAAACTATCCATTGCGCTCTTGTTTGAAACTTATCGCCTAAGCCTAAGCCTTCCTTTAATGCCTTAGGCGTTAAGTTATGATTTTAGATTAATGACTGAGTAATTGCCAAATTGCATTTATCATTAAAATAACGGAAAAAATAATTACTAGCCACTGAGTGATTGCTCCTCCTGGAACAGTATAACGCCCTGCATAGCGTTTTCGACCATAAACCGTCATCAACGCGGGCAATAAAAGAAGCAGTATGACGCAAAAAATGCCGGCATAATTAAGAGCGCGTATATAGATACCTGGAGAGTAAATAACCAGGAGCAGCGGGGGCAGAAATGTCAGTATAAATAGCATTAGGCCGGCACGTCCTTTTTGCTCTACCTTGAATCCATCGGCCAGAAAGCTGATTAAACAGAGCGATACTCCCAGAAAGGCGGTTAGCATGCAGATAGATGTAAAAAAATTAAAAATGGAAGTGATTAACTGGCTATTGACGGTTCTGCTTAATATATCGGCCAGAGTGCTGGTCGTATGATCATCATGTAAAAGAGCGGCAAGGCCCTGATTACCCTCGGTAGGTACAGTTCCCATGATAATGGCATCCCAGGCCAGGTAACAAAACAGAGGAATACAGGAACCGATTAGAATGACTTTGCGCAGCGTCTTTAAATCATCATTAAAATAATCCCGCAGATTAGGAATGATAATCGCATATCCGAATGAGGTAATCAGAATCATCACCGTACCAGTGATGAATCGATAATCTCCTGATACCAGATGCGCAGGTTTTACATGAGGCGCGATGAGTAAGACCAAAAGGCAGTAAGCCCCCAATTTGCCAAACATTAGCAGACGATTGAAGAGGTCCACTTTTTTGATGCCGCCATATACAATCATACCAAAGATGAAAGTAAATAAGACAATGGCCTGCCATTCGCGCAGATGAATGTTAATAAAGCTGAGCAGGCTTGAAAATACATCTGCGCCCCCCGAAATATAGCCGGCAAGCAAGGAATACAATAAAAAAAGATAGCTAAGCCAGGCAACTAAAAGTCCAGGAATCCCCAAAGTGGCCTCAGCCATAGAAACCATGTGTTTGCCTGGTGGAAGATAAAGATTCGCCTCAAGAATAAACAGAGCGCCAAGCGTCATTAAAGCCCAGCAGAACAGCAGGAAAAGAGAAGACTGCCAGAATCCGGTTGCAGCATTCGCTACCGGTAAGGCCAGCATTCCGCCGCCTATTGATGTTCCTACAATAAGTAATATACCGCCAATAAATCTTGAGTTCATCATAATCAATCCATCAGAAACACTCCATGTCAGTTATTTTGTTGCTGCAGCAGCAGGTTGACTCAGTGCAGAGCAATTAAACCATTGAATTTCCAGGCGGCGGTTCTGAGCGCTGCCATGAATAATCTTATTATCTGAAACCGCATGTTTATCGCCATAGCCCTCTGCATTTAACTGCTGCGCCGGAATGCCATTTGCCCACAGGAACGTTAACATCGCTTCGGCACGTGCCTGGGATAAATTGTTTTTATGTTCTCGCGAGCCAATATCATCTGTAAAGCCCGCTACATAAATTGAGCAATTAACATGGCATCGAAGCAGTTTAACGATATTTACCAATCCTTCATAACACAAATCATTCAGCTTGGGCGAGTTAAACATGAAATAGCGATCAGTGGGAACGATTAAAGTCATCGTGTCCCCATACTGGATATACTGAATATCTTCTCTTTCCAGTGCTTTCAGCAGTGAACGTCGACTGTCTTTGTAAATACTGTAGGATATGCCGGCGGCAGCGCCAATCCCTGTTCCAGTTAAGGTTGAACCAGCAACGGCTCCTGCGACAGTTCCAAACCCACCAATCGTAGCGGTATCTTTGTACATTCGATTATAAGGCTTAAAATTGTTATAGGGAGGCTGATAACAGCTGCTCAAACCAAAAGCCAGCAGACCTGCAAAAACCAAACGCCGGGCATTTCGCATTAAAGGCATTCCTAATCCTGAACAGAACAATTTTTCCATTATTAAGGATCCCTTGCAATTTCGCAACGAGCAGAAGTGCTTTCCTTGAGAAATAAGGAAAAATTTTTTGATTAAACTACGCAGAAGCAAGGAGTTTGGGTATAGTTATCCTTTCCTTAATTAAAAAAGTCGAACAATGACTGAAAAAAAAGTAACGTTTTCTACTGCACTCGCTGCCCTGGGCATCGTGTATGGCGATATTGGAACCAGTCCATTGTATGCAATTAAGGAAACATTGGGTGATCTGCCAATCAATCGAGTTGATGTGCTTGGCGTTTTATCGCTTATTTTTTGGTCGCTGATTATCATTATCTCAATAAAATATTTAATTGTTATTTTCCGCGCGGATAATGAAGGCGAGGGTGGAGGCCTGGCATTACTTGCCTTGCTCAAACAGCAACAGAGCAAGCATCGGCACTGGTTTTACCTCATTGCGATTTTTACTGCGGGCTTGTTGATTGGGGACGGCATGCTGACCCCTGCAATTTCCGTTACCAGTGCGATGGAAGGCCTCGAGCTATTGTCGCCCAAATTTGACAGCTATATTACCTTATTATCATCCACTATTCTGATTTGTTTGTTTCTAATGCAATCCAAAGGAACAGGGCGCATCGGTGCTGCCTTTGGTCCTCTAATCTTACTGTGGTTTATAACGATTGGCGCCTTAGGTTTAGTGCAGATTTTTAAATACCCGCAAGTGCTTCAGGCAGTTCACCCTTACTATGCCTATGAGTTCTTTTATGAAAATGGCTGGCGAGCGTATTTGCTATTGGGAGGGGTTTTCCTGGCAGTAACAGGCGGAGAAGCCCTGTATGCAGACATTGGCCATTTTGGTAAAAATCCAATTCGCTATAGCTGGTTTTTTGTAGCGCTTCCAGGATTATTACTCAACTATTTTGGCCAGGGCGCCAATCTGCTCCTGCATCCTGAAGCAATAGAAAATCCCTTTTATCTGCTGGCTCCTTCCTGGTTTTTTATGCCTTTGCTGATTATTTCCACGCTGGCCACAGTTATCGCATCCCAGGCTGTCATATCGGCTACCTTTTCATTAACCAAACAGGCAGTTCTACTGGGTTTGTATCCTAAACTGCCGATTGTGCAGACCTCATCCGAACATCAGGGGCAGATTTACATTCCACAAATGAATTTCTTTCTCCTAATCGGTACGATGGCCTTGCTATTTTTCTTCAGAAGTACTGACGGACTGGCCAATGCGTATGGGATCGCGGTTAATCTGGATATGTTATTAGTAACAACAATGGTGGTGTATGCGGCTCGCACGGTATGGAAGTGGTCAATCTTGCGCATTGCCCTGGTTTTCACCGGGTTTTTAATCATTGACCTCGCATTTCTGGGAGCCAATTCACATAAGTTTCTTACCGGAGGCTGGGCCCCTGTATTTTTTGCCTTATTGGTTGCCATTGTCATGTACACCTGGAGTACGGGTCTTAAGCATCTCAAGGAACACTATTACATGCAGAAAGGCGATTTGTTAAAGATAATCAAACAGTTGCATTATAAAAGTTTGAATCATCTGCCGGGTGTTACTGCAATTTTTCTGACCGACATTTATGATCGCAGTGGCGGCAGCTTTTTACATTTTCTTAAACTAAGTCTTGCAGTTCCTGAGAATATTCTGATTGTGAATTATCAGGTGGAAAATAAGCCCAGAGTTCACTACAGCAAACGCTTTGAACTGACCCAGCTTGATGAAAAAATCTGCCAGTTGACCCTGCATTATGGATTTATGGACAATATTTCCATTCCTCATGCCCTGTCAGCCCTTAATGAAAAAAAACTGCTGCCTTATGAGCTGAATGTTGATTCTGCAACTTATCTGGTTGAGATCCCAAATGTAATGGCATCCAAACGAATCAAAACACTGACCTTCTACTGGCAGGAGAAATTGTTTGCGTTTCTGATGCGAAACTACTCGGCTAATCTGAATATCGAGTTCTATAATTTGCCTTACAACCGTACTATTGCTATCGGAACGTACTTTTTCATATAGCCCCGCCTGCTATTTTGCCAAGCACTGTGCATTCAGGGGCTTCTCTGGTAAAACAATCTGTACGTTAATCCCTTTAATAGTGGGACTCGGCAAGGCTTCTTTAAGATAATCCATTAATGGCACATCAACTACTTTTCCAAAATTGGAGGATGCTTGTCGGAAAATTAACTGATCACCTTTCCAGAAGGCGAATCCGAGATGGGAAACGTTTAAATGGGTGCCAATAGCCTGTGTCAAATCCCAGTTCGGTCGAACAATTTCGATAATCGCTGCATCAGGAATCTGCTTGAAAAGATGAAGGTTGGGGACACCCTTGGCATCAAATAAAGCAGTTAGAGGCAGATAATCAATCTGTTCTTTGGCCACAGCAAGCTTGCTGCCCCGCTGTTTAAGTCTGCTTAAGCGCTTCTCGGTTTCTTTAGTGTCGGGAGAGTTTAAACGAATGGATTTACTGCTTAAGTGCTGATACCAGGAGGGCTTATCTACTATAGCTTCAGCAACTTTGTACACTGGCTGATTGTTTTTATCAGTAAAATTGCGCGTGATGTCTTTTACATACCCCTGCTGCTGATTATTGGTATTCCAGTCCAGGGCGGTGAAATGATTTCGATTAATAAAACCAATTTTACCATTCTGATATCTTAATTTTTGCAGGCAGATTTTATACTCCGGAGGGTTATCTGCAAGTGCGAAAGCCAAAACCGAAGTCACGAAAGTTTCGCAATCAAAACCATCGAAACGGTAGAGTGTCATCTGATCAAAATAAGCGTTATCTCCCTCGCCAAGCGAACCGAGAATATAGGGTTTTCCTACAAAAGAGCTGCTTAGTTTATCCAAACGGGCCTGCATGTTTAATTTAGAGATGTCAGGGATAGTGTGATATAGTTTCTCAATGCTTAGGTCTAACTCTTTTTGGGGAAGATCATTTATAGCAAAGACATTAAAGGTCAGCGTTAAACAGCTGGATAAAAGCATCAATTTTTTTAAAGAAGCCATAGTTCGCTTGAAGTAATGTAAGTGTAGCAGGCAAACAGTTTGAGGGAAATTTATGCTAAATGCAATATGGCTCGGAATGATCCTGCTTTCAGTATGCGTTGCGGTGATTCAAGGGCGAGTGGATCAACTGGTCAATGCGGTGACAGACTCTGCCAAGCTAGGTTTTGAAATTGCGATAGGTTTAACCGGTATTATGGCCTTATGGCTGGGGATAATGAATATCGCCACCGAGTCTGGTCTGGTTAATCGTTTGGCGAGGTTATTGAAGCCTGTCATGAAACCTGTATTTCCTGAAGTCCCTGTGGATGATCCGGCGATGGGCGCTATGGTGATGAATATTGCCGCCAACATGCTGGGCCTTGGCAACGCCGCAACGCCTTTTGGATTGAAGGCGATGAAAGAGTTACAACGGTTGAATGAACATGCACAGGAAGCCAGTAATGCGATGTGTACTTTTCTCGCGATTAACACTTCCAGTGTTCAGTTAATTCCGGCAACGGCAATCGCCTTTCTGGCTGCTAATGGTGCTTTGCATCCCAGCTCTGTCATCGTCAGTTCGCTTTTGGCTACTACTTGTTCAACGATAGTGGGTATTGTAGCTGTCAAACAGCTTGCCAAACTTCCTGTTTACCGAATAAATAAATTAAGTGTTTCTCATGAGTGATTTTGCTAATCAACTATCCAATTGGATGCTTCTTGCATTCGTGGTAGGAATACCGGCTTATGCAGCTCTGCGAAAAGTCGACGTTTTTGAAGCGTTTATCAATGGTGCAAAGCAGGGTTTTGAAACCAGTGTCAGCATTATTCCCTACTTAATCGCAATGATGGTCGCAATTGGTATGCTTCGCGCTTCTGGCTTCTTTGAGCTGCTGAGTAGTCTGTTGTCCCCTGTACTTTCCAAGCTGGGCATGCCTACTGATTTATTACCCCTGGCATTAATTCGCCCATTTTCCGGCAGTGCATCAACAGGTTTAATGGCGGAACTGATCCATGATCACGGCGGCAATTCATTCATTGCCAAGACTGCGGCAACTATGATGGGCAGTACGGAAACAACCTTCTATGTGATTGCCGTTTATTTTGGTGCGGTAGGGATCAAACGAACAAGACATGCTATTCCCGCCGGTTTACTTGCTGATTTGGCCGGGATCATTGCCAGCATTGTCGTTTGTCGTTATCTCTTTACTTGATAGAAATTGGCTGGATCTATACCCAGCCAAAAACACAATCAATTCTCTGGTTTGGAATAGGGCAGAACCAACACCGTTGTGCCTACATCGATAAAGTTCTGATTCAGCCATTTGGCCGCTCCTGGCAAAACGCGTATACAGCCGTGGCTGGAGTTGCGGCGTGGTACTTCATAGGCTGCATGAATGGCATAGCCGTCGTGGAAGTGCATGCAATAGGGCATTTTAGCGCCACCTTCTTTGCCGCCTGGAGTTTTGGCAATTGGGAATTCACTGGATTTGCAGTCAGCGCCTTTTTTATTAAATACCTGGAATGTGCCTACTACGGTTCGGCATGATTCATCAATATCCTGGCAAAAATCCATACCACCGGAAGCGCTGCCAGTCATCACCCGATTACCCTGTGCGTCATAAGCTGCCCAGGCATAGGCTTTGGGATCAAACACAAACAGCTTTTTACCGTTCGTATTCCAGGTCATTGGAAAAGCATTCTGGCCGCGGGTATCGTCCTGGTAGGGAGTAGTGTAATGAGGATATCCGGCATCATCGGTTATCACATCAGGTTTGTCGAATGTATCGCATGAAGTCAATAATCCTAAAGCCAGTGGGGCCGCCCACAACATTTTTTTCATTCGTTTGTCCTTAAATCTTGATTATGCTTTTTTATTGTTACTGTTTTTTCTAGCTGCACTTGCAAGCTGTGCCTCTTCAAACATCTTTAATTGTGCAAGAAGGGTTCTGGTGTTTGCCCTAAAGTTTGCCATTTCTCTGGCGGAAATTTCCAAACCTCTGGGCAAGTCAACGGTAGTAGGATTTCGGGGAAAATTATTGACATGAAACTCATAATGGCAATGAGGGCCTGAGGCAAGTCCGGATTGGCCCACGTAACCGATCACCTGGCCGCGCTTGACATAATCACCGCGTGATAAGCCTTTCTCAAATCGTAGCATGTGGCCATACACACTGCTGTAATTTTTGTCATGCTTGATTTTAATCATATTGCCATAGCCATTCTGGCGGCCAATAATTTCAATTTTCCCTGAGCCTGTGGCCATGATTGGTGTGCCAATAGACGCAGCGAGGTCGACGCCTTTATGGGCTCGTCGATAATGTAAAATAGGATGATACCTTGAAAGACTGAAGGAAGAGCTGATGTGGCTGAAACGGACCGGATAGCGGTTGAATGCTTTTTTCAGACTTCTGCCTTCGGGGGTGTAATAATCAGACTGACCATCGCGGTTAGTATGTCTTACCGCCTGAAATGTTTTTCCACGATTCTTGTAAGATACCGCGACAATATCGCCAGTTCCGACTTGTTTGCCATCGATATAAAACGCCTGATAAATAATAGTGAATCGATCCCCGGCACGAATATCTTTGGCAAAATTGATATCCCAGGTAAAGATATCGGTCATTTGTTTAACCAGTTTTGGCGGGATATTGTAACGTTTGGCCGTTCCATAAAGGGAGCCATTCACGACGGCAGTTGCGAAATGATTATGGCTGTTCATTTTCTTTGCATCGATTTTGCTTCTATAATGGGCGCCGTCACGATAGATCACCAGAAACTGAGTGCTGGTAAAAGGAAGCATCATTCGCTCAAGAACCTTATTCTTAATTTGAAGTTGAATGTCCTGCCCTGGCTTCAATCGGGTGAGAGCCGAGGTATGCGGATTATCATGAAGAATCGTTTGCAACACTTTCTGGCTTACACCGGCGCGATTGAATACCAGTGCCAGGGAGTCACCCGGACGGGTTTTAATGATTTTCCAATCTTTTTCAGGGGGTAAAGCCACGGGCTTATTCGGTTTAGCCGTTTTGATTTCCGGTTTTTTTACCTCGGCCAGTTTTTTAGCTGCTTCCAGACTGGTTTTCGGCGGATCAGCTTTCTCTATATGCTCCGCTTTCTCTATAATAGATGAGGGCGCTGGAATGGTTTCGCCTCCTTCAGCTTCTTCTGTATCCTCTTGCTCTTCCTCATTAACCGGAACTTCCTCTTCATCAGGAATATCTTTTTCCTGTTCTTCAAGTTCAGATAAGGTCGTTGATTTGCTGCTTACAGGTGGCTTAATCTTGTGTGGAAATGTCTTGACCAATATGAAAGGCAAGGCAAATGCAATCGCCAATGCGATAAGAGCCAACAGCTTGGATGGCTTGTTTGTATTATTTATTGAGACATTGGGTCGTTGATCCATGTTTCGCCTTTTGCTACTGCTAACCTCTAGAGTGATGTTAAAATTATTATTACAGTGATAATTAGGTTTATTATTACCATCCCAATAAAACGGCGAAATAATAATCGCACGTTTTTTAAAATTTGGTTACCCACTGAACATATAATCTGTTCTGTTATACGGTTCGCCAACTGGGGCATTCATGCCTAAAAAGCTGTCCTGTTTATTCATCCTCTAGCGAGAACACAATAACCGGGCTAAGATACTCGCTGGAACAACTTAGGTCAATCACTAAAAAAGGTTTTACTTGTATGATTATTGATGAATCGATGAATGCCGAACTGCAAAGAGGCTGTGAAGAAATCCTTCCTGTTCAGGAATTTGAAAAAAAATTGCTCAAAGATAGACCTCTGATCATTAAAGCAGGATTTGATCCGACTGCTCCTGATTTACACTTAGGCCATACCGTATTATTGAATAAACTTCGGCAATTTCAACAGTTTGGGCATCAGGTTGTTTTTTTGATCGGTGATTTCACCGCCATGATCGGTGACCCGACAGGAAAAAATGTCACACGCATGCCCTTAAGCCAGGAGGCAGTACTTGAGAATGCCAAAACTTATGAAGCACAGGTATTTAAGATTCTTGATCCTGAGAAAACAATCGTTCGTTTTAATTCTCAATGGATGGGGGCAATGAACGCAGCCGACCTGATTCGTCTTGCCGCCACGCATACTGTGGCCAGGATGCTGGAGCGCGATGATTTCAGTAAACGTTATAGTACAGGACAGCCGATAGCCATTCATGAGTTTCTCTATCCATTAGTACAGGGCTATGACTCAGTAGCGCTTAAAGCAGATATTGAACTGGGAGGTACGGATCAGAAGTTTAATCTGTTAATGGGCCGGGAATTGCAGAAACATTTCGGCCATGAGCCGCAAGTCATTATGATGACCCCATTAATAGAAGGATTAGACGGTGTTAAGAAAATGTCTAAATCTTTAAACAACTATATAGGTATAGAAGAAACTGCCGATAGTATGTTTGGAAAGATTATGTCGGTTAGCGATGAATTGATGTGGCGTTATATTAATCTGTTAAGTTTTAAATCCTCTGCCGATATCGCAAAAATGAAACGAGCGGTTGAAGAGGGCTATAATCCACGTGATGTTAAAATCGGATTGGCCAAGGAAATTATTGAACGCTTCCATAATAAGGAACAAGCCGATTTGGCGGAACAGTCTTTCATTGAGCGTTTTCGCAAAAATGAAATTCCTGATGATTTACCCGAACAAATCATTATCTGTTCAGAGCCTTTAAGTGTCGCCCAGATTTTAAAGCAACTCGATTTAACAAAAAGTACTTCCGAATCCATTCGAATGACCGCACAGGGCGCAGTCAAGTTAAATGGTGAGCGTCTGGCGGATGCGGCATTGTTAATGGAAATGGAAAAAAGCTTTATTATTCAGGTGGGTAAGCGAAGAATTGCCAGGGTGCTTCTTAAAAAAGCAGGGTGATAAAAAAGAAATTTAAACTTTTTTGCAAAAAGTGTTTGACAAGGGAAGCGAAATCCGTAGAATACGCATCACGCCTTCGGGGCGAGTTGATTAAGAAGATGAAGACAAACTGTGTGGGCGCTTGAAGAGATTTGAGTGCTTGAGAA
>NZ_CAAAJH010000014.1:0-98973 GCF_900640215.1 Legionella genomosp. 1 | reverse complement strand
GCGGCATTCATGTGTATACTGTGGCGAGTTATAATAAAGCCTTGTTAGTCATGCCGGTTTGCTTCTTAATTAGTTTGCTGGCCGTCTTGATAATGCGTGAATCGCATCCGCAAAAATGGCATCGATAAAGTCTCACGACGCTGTCGTCTTTGCGAACGAAGTGAAGCAATCCAGATCGAATCTTGAATAAAGTCAGGAGTGGATTGCTTCGCTGACGCTCGCAAAGACTGTGTTTTGGACCCTGTCTCTGAATAAATCTCAAATCCTTCTTTGGTCGGCGTATTTCTTCATCAGAGCACGGAATGGGTGAATACTCGCGGCATTCATGTGTATACTGTGGCGAGTTATAATAAAGCCTTGTTAGTCATGCCGGTTTGCTTCTTAATTAGTTTGCTGGCCGTCTTGATAATGCGTGAATCGCATCCGCAAAAATGGCATCGATAAAATCTCACGACACTGTCGTCTTTGCGAACGAAGTGAAGCAATCCAGATCGAATCTTGAATAAAGTCAGGAGGTGGATTGCTTCGCTGACGCTCGCAAAGACTGTATTTTGGACCCTGTCTCTAAATAAATCTCAAATCCTTAACATTTATTTAAGCCTCATACATTAAACTAATACTATATACCCAAATAGATAGTTGCAATGACAATGCCAGCAAAGACAAAAGAAGAAAGAACTCTTACTGTTGCCATACAGTATATTGATTTGATCCTGAAGACCCTGGAGGATAATCATCTCTTGACTGAGGCCTTGAATGGTCCTCAGGCAATTTGGTTGGACAAGCACAAAATAAAACTGGAAAATGCTGATCTTGAGCCGTTCTTCTCACAAGAGGGTAGGTTAAATGAACAATATCAGTTTGATTCTCGTATGGAGGAATTTCTACGCAAAATTCCCTTGCGTCCTGAGTCTACTAATCTTGACCGGTTTCAGCTCTATGCCTTAATGTTTTCTTTACCCAGTACGTTATATAACCAGGTTAAACCAGTATCCTTTAGTAATCCGGAAAATCCTACGGATAGTCCGGAGTTTCACGAGTGGTATGCTCAGTTCGATCTTTATAATACCGATGCACCCAAGGCGGTGTATAAGGCACTACAACCTGTCGAGTCAGTAGATGATTTTAAGAATCAGCTAGTGACTGTCAAAGCGCAACTTGAAAAACAACTTAATTCAATAATCTCTATTGCAGAAACAAAAAACCCTCAATTGCTGCTTAACCGTGAAAACCTAAAAGTAAAAGAAGAAATCATTCCGGGTAATAAGCTGCAAATTGTGAAGGATTCTGAACGTGATCTGACATTTAATGGCCAAACTGTTGTGCTAAATAATACTACCGCTGTGTCTGAGCTCGTTGAAGTGCTAAAGATTTCAGAAACACAGGCATTAGATCTGGTTAAGGCTCAGTCCCAACATCTTTCCTATGCAATAAATTATTGTATTGCTCACTTGCAAAACTCTGAACTCTACACCCAGCGAGGTATCATTGCTAAGTGGAATACAGCCTCCAGTCGATGGAATATTGAAAAGAATGGTGATGAATTTACACAAACTTATTTCATCCAAGGTATTCAGTTTTGGGACACTAATGGAGAAATGCTTCATAATATCGATGCAGGATTAACGATTCATTTCAACTTCAATCCCGCATCAGGTTTATGGGAACGAAATGATGCGGTTCATTTCATCGGCAGTGATTCTGATAAAGAGTTTATGACTCAATTAATGAATGCAGAACACTTTGATATCAATGGACGCCCTGAGTTAAAACCACTTGTTCCTTATCAGTTTCCTACAATTAATAAGCTATTGGATTTCTATTTATATGATCGGGAGAATTTCGCTCAACGTTTAAATCGCCATCTTCCTGAACCTTCTGAAGCCATTGTCGCGTTTTTAAGAAATTTAGAGGAGAAATTGGCAACTAAATCCCTGTCACTCACTGATTTTGTAAATAACAATGAACCTAAAGCTCTTCACGAATTTTTCAGAGCAAATCCCGAGATTAAAGAGCTATTGAGGGAGGGGGAGTTTGTTGTAAGTAATCTAAAGGAAAAAGAAGCTCTTTTAATGCCTGCACCCAAGGATGATGTCATTGTCTGGAAATATGAAGCATTAAGAGACATTCCTTTTGCGAACCAAAAGAAATTTGATAAATATTGGCCTTATGTCGACAAGGGTTTACCAGCAAAAGAGGTGCTCGATGCACTAAATACCCATGCTGCCGATTTAGATAAACCGGAAAATGCCTGGAAACTGGATAAAATGATAGCGCTCTGGAAACTGGCGTATCCTGAACAGATGAGTTTACCCGATGAAGACATCAGGTTCATTATTCAGAACCATAATCAATTTAGCTCCATTGCAAACAAAAGCCCTGAGGTTTTTGATCAGCTGATGACGCATTTAATTATGTTTAAAGCCGCTCAAAACAAAGAAGTACCTTCTCAATTATCCTACAGGGTGTTGATTACTCAATTAACGAGCATGGTTGATGCTTTACCTGCTGATTTGGCCAACGATTTTATAGAGCGCTATAAAGAAAACATCCTCAAAGACAATACTCTTATGCAGGAAGCGCTGGTGGCTGCAAATATTCCACCCAGTAATCCTTTGTCAGAACTGGCAAAAGACTATGATGTATTTGTGAGTCACTCAGTTAGTACAGTCCATCAGTTTGAGAAGGAAGAGGCCAATCAAAAATTATTTTTTGACGCGCTGATTAAATTAAGAGGACGCGCAGAATCGTCTGAAGTTAATAGTAAAGATCGAATGATTATCAGAGAGATGGCCGATAAGCTGACCATTCATGGAATGAATTACTTCTCCGGACAGGCTCATGACAAAAAAGACCTTCAGGCATTTAGAAAAACAGCGCTAACAATGATTGAAACTGCCGAAGATCAATTGTCTTCAAAAAGTAAAAACTGGCTTGGCCGCCAATTCCAGAAACTATTATCCTGGATAGGCCAATATTTCCCATCCCTTAAACCAAAAGAAACCAAGGCGGAGCAGACTGTTAGCAGCGTCAAGGATTCAATGAAATTTTTAAGTTTCAAAGAACAGATTAAAGAGGTAAGAGGGAATGATTCTAAGCTGGATGATCAATCGCCTACTAAAGTAATGTGATTCGAACGCAGGCCTGATACAAAATTCTTTTTGTTTTTACTCGAAACCAGATATAGTTTGGACCTTGCAGCATAAAGGAGATTTCTATGTCTGGCTTATTTGGCCCTTACTATTCATCCTCATCAACTCATCGGGGTGCACAAAAAGCATCCGCTGTGGCTACAGTTGTGGAAAATGGACTTAATGCCATTAGCGGCGGTACCCTCAATGCAATTCCAAGCAAAGTCGTACAGATTGGTTCGTCCGGTTACACAATGTTTAGCACATCAACCCACATAAGTGAAAAAATCATTAATGGACTGGAAGCCGGGATTACTTTAACTCAGCTGGCATTAATCATTGCTTTGTACGTAATGGGTGAGGAATGTGCCAACGATGAGCATGCACTATGTAAAGCGTATTTTATATTGGAGGCAGTTTATTCCGGACTGTTGGCCTTAGCATTGGGTATAGGAGAAATGTCCAAAGATCCCATTACTCCTTCCGCCCCTACAGTATAAATTAACTTGATTAAAGGGAGAGCTCTATGCGTTTTGTCGGCATACTGTTTCTATTCTTCAGCACCTCTGTCCATGCTGATCTTAGTGAGAAAGTTGAGCAATTAATTCAACAGAAACTGCCCCAGGCGACTGTTGGGATAGTGGTAAAAGATGTTGTTACAAACGAAATAGTCTACAGTAAAAATCCGGATAAGCTATTGGCACCAGCAAGCAGCACCAAGCTGCTAACCGCGGCGGCAGCGCTCTATCAATTAACTCCGGAATATAAGTTCAAAACTCAATTAATGACAAAAGGGAATGATGTTTATGTGGTTTTCAATGGGTCTCCATCATTAACCTCCAAGGATTTGGCCAGTTTGCTTGCAAGTCTTCCAAAGAAGATCAAAGGGAATTTGATAATCGATGTATCACATTTTAAACCGCCCTATTATCCTGGAGGAACCTCCTTTGACGATCTGGGCTGGTACTATGCAGCTCCTGATACAGCGGCCATTCTTGATGCGAACGAGGTTGCATTTAAATTTACCAGCGCCAGAATTTTAAACAAGCGGGTCAAAATTGAATCGCAGAAACCTGATAATCCACTCCATCTCATCAATGAGGTGAATACGGTATCTGCTCAAACCGAAAAAAATCATTGCAATATGAATATTGAAGTCATGCCTGGCAATACCTTGAAACTCTATGGTTGTCTCGCTCAGACTAAAGATCCCAAGGTAATGAGGCTTGCCGTTCCACAGCCTGTAGCAAGAGCCAGGAAGTTAATTGAAGACTATCTCAAAATACATCATATTGCTTTGAACGGTCATGTGAATACCGGCAAAGCGCCTGCCGATGCTAAGATGATCGCCAGCCTGGAATCACCTGCCACTGAACAATTGATTAGTCACATGCTGCAAGAGTCAGATAATCTTTATGCGAATAGTTTCACTAAAGAATTGGGGTTTGCTATTACGGGTGAGGGTTCCTACAAGCAAGGGGTATTCGCGATTAAACAGATTTTAAGCAAAAATACCTCAGTTGATGTTAAGAAAATTGCTCTTTATGATGGTGAGGGAACACGTTACAACCTGTTAACTGCTCAGCAACTCGTTAATCTGCTGGACTCCTTGTATCAAAATCAAAAGTTGCGTGAAATTCTTTTTAAAGCCTTGCCGCAATCAGGCAGCAGCGGCAGTCTGAAGGCACGAATGACCAAGACGGATCTAAATCATTTGGTATATGCCAAAACAGGAACGCTGCATGACGCTTCCTCCTTATCCGGTTTTCTGATGCGTCCTGAAAGAAGTCCGCTGGTCTTTTCAATCATTATTAATGGAGTCGAAAAGCCCATTTATATCGCAAAGGGATTGGAAGAGGAGATTCTTCTGGCAGTTTATTCGCGAACCAGTAGGCCGGGCGCTTCGCATTAAGTTAAGCTCAAATGTATATTAAACTGTCTTCCCCGCGAAGGCGGAGATCCATCTCTGAGCGAGCTATAGTGCCAATTGAGGAATGGATTCCCGCCTTTGCGGGAATGACTAAATTCCTTAACTTAATAACAGTGGGGTTAGGGCTTGGCCTTATTTCGTAGTTAGCGGCGGCAGGGAAGTCTCCGGAGACTCCTTGGGTTTCTCCGCAAATTTTACTGGGATGTGGCGGCTGATATCACGGCTTAAGCAGGTAAAATTCGCGTTCATACTGCTTACAAGGGTTTGCTGGTTAACAACAGGTAACTTGATGTGATAGTAAGCACTGTATTTCCTGTTCTCAACGGATGGTCCATAGATCACGTAATCTGCCTGCAGGATACTGTTACCCTGACTATCCACTTTAAATTCGTTAATGTTTACCTGAAGCTGAATGGCAGGATCAAATTTGGGGTCCCAGGGAGCTACTTCGACCACGGCATTAGGGATAAGTGTGGAGAGATTGCTGCGAAGCACTCTTTTAACATTACTCTGCAAACCTTCAGCCCATTGATGATCATCTTCCATTTTACTCTGATTAGCGCTAAGAAAAAACATCAGCTGGGGCTTGGCCAGATACTCCGGTATACTCACATCGTCTATGCCAATACGCATCACTGAATGACTGTATGCCTGTGAGCTTGTATTTAAAATGGGATTAATAACATATAACAAGGGCTCTTTACTTCGACCACAGGCAACCAAGAGTAACGTCAGTACAATTAAGAGATATTTTTTCATCACCTTCCTCTTAGCAAGGCATCGGGATGGCGCGCCAGATAATCAGTAAGCGTGCGCACGGAATAGGCCATTTTGGATACCTCTTTTAAACTTTCATTCCAATAGATTAAGGCGCTTGGAATCTGGCCTGTCATCAGATCGGCAAATTGATTAATACTGTCAGCCATTGTCTGAATAGCTATAATCGCTTCTTTTAGTTCTTTCGATTTAACAAAATTACTGATGTCATTCAGTGTACGCCTGGCCGTTCGCATCGTATCTTTGGCGCTCATATCGTCTTCGACAACCACTTCTGTTGGAAATAAAGGCACGCCATGAAAAGTTCTCGCCTTGACAGAAGCCTGCTTTTTCTCCGCAAGAACCAGCTCAATAGTGGAGATACCTGTCAGCAAATTGGGTGATGAAATTGTAGCAACGATCCCATTCTGGATAAGGATTTGAATTGGATTATCTCCAGGCTCAAATGATTTTTCGACAAAGAATTCCACATACACGGGAATAGATACATTGGTCTTGGACTTGGTAGCGGTCAGCTCAACGCGTTTGACTTCACCGATCTTAACGCCGCGATAGGTGATAGGCGAGGTAGCATCCAGTCCGCTGAGAGAGCCTTTAAATAACATGACATAGGTTTCAATTTTGCCATGAAGGTATTGATTATAAACGAATAAGGTACCAAATACGGCTAGAATGAGAGCAAAAAAAACAAAAATACCTGTTCCGATATAAAATCTTTCCTGTTCCATGAAATTCCTAAAGTGTTAAGTAAAGTTCAGTTTGACCAACACACTAATCACAACCAGCCAAAATAAACCCCGGGTTATAATTCTTGAAACTGCTCTTCTGACCGGCATCACCTTATTGGTAACGTAATAATAGTAATAACCTGCAGTATAACTGGCAATGCTCGCATACAGAATAGTTTTGATCAGTGAAGTGATTACATCCGCTGGATTAATAATTTCTGAAAGGCGCAAAAGGTATTCGTCGGTGCTCATATGCAAGAGATAGGAAAAGGTTAAAAAAACACTGAGAAAAAAAGCCGCTGATATGTAGGTGTAAAGTAACATCGCTGTAATATTGACGCCAACAATCAAAGGAATAATGGTCTCCAGCATTACCCGATCTGGCGTATGATTTAAACTGGGATGATCCGGGTTAATCAGATTAAGCCCGCATTGCACACAGAAAATAAAACCAATCGGAAGGGGCGCCATATCGCGGATTATAGTGCTTTGTGCAATAAACAATGCCTGATTCTGCAAATTGAATGGTGCAAGTATGTAGTTAATGCTATAAGCCAGAGACATCCCAATCAGGCAGCTCAGTATAAGGAGCGGAAACACCAGCACTGATCCTGAGTGCAGAGTACCGAGAATGGTATGGCTCCATCGCACATCCTGCCATTTGAATATGAAGCAATAGGATAAATGGCCCAGATAAACAAAAAAGAGAGTAATTGCCCGATGCAGGCTAAAAATTTTCTGGCCGGTGTAAAAAAAAATTTTTGACATTAAATTTGACCAGTTCCCTGTTAATAATAAGCGCGCGTCAATTGAATGGCATTATTTCAGGCACATTCGATTTAACTTAAGCTACCATTATGAATATACTAAATTATAAGGACTTCCATCTCTTATTAAAATACTTGGAATGGATTTAATTAACAGGCACGGAACTATGACACCTTGGTATAAAGAACTCCTGACACCACTAATTAGACGGATTGCGGATGATGATGAGAAACAATTAGCGGCAAATTTTGTTAATAAGGTTTTTTATTTTGTCGAAATGGAAATTTTTAATAAAATTTTGCCTCTGGAATGGTCTCTGGGTGTCATTAATCATCTATTCAGGGAGTTCGGAAGTGAGGATAAACCCATTCTCTTAAAAGAATTTGTTCATATGATTCTCGGGCTCTCTTTGCTGCATGCAAAATATACCAATGATTTTGTTGTATGGACCAGTGATTTTGTACCCGTTCTTCCAATTCCCAAACCGGAAATTCCAAAAAATTATGCACGACCCTTGATAATGCACCGTTTATTCACTCAGTTCAAAGAAGACCAGATTTACCTGCAAGTGGTTCAGGGGGAGATATATTATTTTTACTTGTATGGGGGAACTGCGCGTGAATCTTTCATCGATAATTTGAATAGGGAAAGCAAATCGATTATCCAAAACAAAATTCAGGGGCGACAACCACTTACAGAATCTGAGGCGAGTCTGTTAAGAAAAGCTTTGGCACTAAAAAACCCAAAGCTTGAATTCCTTAAAAAATACCCTAATGCGGCATTTTGTACCACGTCTTATCCCCGATGGGATCAAATAAAACGTTCCCAATATAGTGAGAGTGAGAAAGAGTCTCTTTTTACCGCGAGGGAGATACTAAGCGAAATTGAAAATGAACTTTGGCCAAAACTGAAATTTGAAATGGGTTTTGGCTTACGGCCCAATTCGCGAAGGGGGAAATTATTCTATGATTTATTCATGCAGGAACATTCCGAGTTTTTTTATATCAGTTTGTGCAGTGACTACTGTAAAGTTGAAGGAGGCTCACTACAACTTCGCCGCTTTATTCATCGTGTCATACCAAAGCCAGTCAGAGCTGCCTGGGAGCATCTCTTTAAAATAATACCTCCTGCCTATCATAATCTGTTCATTCACTCATTGTGGACGCTTGATATCCCGGTTAGAGATCGAGAGCTTCTTGAAGCGATAATGACTCTCCTTAAAAAGTTTCCCGCTAATTTTTCATCATTACTTTCTACTTTTTCCAATAATTTGCTTCATCTGTTTTTACAATTACAACAAGCCTATGAAGCGCCTGAATCCGAAGGCGCCGAGCTTGGATTTAAACTCGAGTTATTGCAATACCTTCATAAATATGACTATCAAATCCATGAACCGGGATGGCAGAAACTGACTGAAGCGGTCGAAGATAAACTATTGAATGATTCCTCATACGCTCTGCTGTTTTCACGCATTTCCAGCCTCAATCGTATCAATTGCAATCTATCTTCTTTTCAGGTGGAATTAAGGGATCTGGCTTGCAAACTCTTCAGAGAAGAGAGCAGAGGCGATCCTGATCAGCAATATGAGAGTTATTATGCAATTTTTTTCAACAGGTTATATGACAGAAGAGTAGTTTTAACATCTCCTCAGGGACATGCAATAGTTCAAAGCCTGATTGATATTGGAAAGCACCAGTTTTCCAATTCATCAGCATACGATCTGAGCGACAGATTTTCATGTATCTCAATTAATCAGTCGATAAAAAGAGTCCGATTAGAAAGTCTTGTATTAACCCTGCTGGGCCTCCGAAGTCTAATGCCCGAACTCATCAGTAGAGCCTTGGTAGAAAAATATAAATATGGTATCAATAACAGGCTTAAAAAACTGGTGGCGGCCGAAGTGAACTGGAAGCTGGAAAACAAGGAACGTATCGAGATTAAACGAGCCTTGGTAAAAGATATATATTCTCAGGAGTTTCTGGGTAATCAGGCTCCTGTTCAATTGATTGCGGGAAAAGAAAATGTGGCATGTGGTTTATTCTTTTTTAGCATTGATAGCCAGGGATTGTATTTTCATCTTTCCCGTCTGGAAGCATTCGCCTGGACTCTTTCAATTTATTATCCTGCTGAAGGAAAACAGATATTGGAACTTGCAAACGAGTTGAGAGTCGCTGCTGTCGATATCCTGGAAAATGAGCAGAAGAGTTCTAAAGAATTAAAAATGCTTGCAGTCAGCTTTATCAGATTATTAAACAGCAGAAATGATAAATTAACCAATATAAAACCAAGATGGGAGTCTTATTTGTCAGAAATGACTGAAGCGCTTGCTAGTCTTGAGGTCTTTAAATCATTTGGTGAGTCATTCAAAAAATCTATATTGAGTGCTGCGATGACTGAAAACAGTCATTTATTTTTTAAAAGAAACTTAAGCTTGCAATGCCTGAAGGACTCTACCCAATTACGCCCCCCCTCAAGCCCTTAGTTCAATAAATTTCATAGTTTTCTGGACTTTCAATTAAACTCTTTTAAAATTGTGAGTTTGTGAGAGAGCCCAGAGAGAATATGAATCCAATTGATGCGGTTATTTCATGGGTTGACGGCCATGATCCTGTTTATCTGGAGAAGCTGCGATCGTTTTGCGAACAATTGGGAATCAAACAGCATACGGCCGTTGAACCAACACGTATTAACCACTGTAATGAAATTCAGTATTGCCTGCTTTCGCTTGATCGTTTCGCCCCCTGGATTAGAACAATCTTTATTATCACCAATCAGCAAATTCCTTCGGTAATCGCAGATTTACAGGGTAGTAATCTGGCAAAAAAAATCAAAATAGTTGATCAGAATGAATTGCTTTTACAGTTTGGCTCAAAAGCACCGGTATTCAACAGCATCAGTGTAGAGTGGTTAATTTGGCATATTCCCGGCTTGTCGGATCAATTTCTTTATCTCAACGACGATTTTTTTATCATTCGGGAGGTCAGCCCTGAGGACTTTTTTCGCAACCAGCAATTAGTTCTTCGAGGCGAATGGAAGGTACAGGCAGAGAAAAAATGGACTTATCGGCTTCAAAAACAGTTTAGCCAATGGTTTAGTCTGAAGGAACCAATTCTCAAGACTAATCCTCATCGCGCATGGCAAGAAAAATCTGCCAGAATGAGTGGCTGGGATACGCATTTTTATCTTCTCCCGCATGCCCCTTTTCCATTATTTCGAAGTTCTTTTGAGAAGTACATGACAAACAATTCTGAATTGTTTTCCAGCAATATACGCATTCCATTTCGACATGCGGAGCAGGTATCCAGCGTACCCTTGATGGTTCATTTCGATTTAAAAGAAAAACGGGCTGTACATGATGTTAAAAAACAGGTGACTATGGTTAATGGAGCGAGCCATTCCTTTTCAAAAATAAAAATGCGTCTGAATCAGGCTCATAAAAATAAGAATATTGTGTTTGTATGCATGCAAAGTATCGATCAAGCGCCAGCAGAGGTTCAGGAGTATATGCTGGATTGGCTGAAACAGCATATTGCCTAAGGATTCTGAATGAATATTGTTATTGATGTCACCCGGATAATGCGGCGTAAGCTTAAAAAACAAACGGTTACGGGTATTGACAGGGTTACTCAGGCTTTCGTCAATCATTATAGCGAAAGAGGGCTCGCGCTAGTACGCTGGAGTGGCCGGAGCTGGATTTTACCGCGGGTCCAATCTCAGGCATTATTCAAATGGCTAAACAGTGAAGGTACTCGCTTTGAGTTAGCTAAATATCTTATTAGCGGCATTTTCTCGCGCAAAAAAATGAATAAAGAGAAACCAACCTTTTTACTAAACACGGGTCATGTCGGTTTAGGACAATCCGATTATCAGCGGCTGGCAAAAGAAGAGGGTATTAAACCCGTTTTTATCGTTCATGATACTATACCGACTACGTATCCTGAATATTGCAGCCCAGGAGAAGACCGGCGATACCATGAAAAAATGGCTTCCATTCTACCGCTGGCAAGCGCAATCATCACCAATTCAGAAGCGACTCTGAATGACTTAATCCTTTATTCAAAGCAGCATAATTATGTTTTACCTTATACTAAGGCTATTTTGCTGGGTTCAGGAATTCCACCAGCTATTGAACCTGGTTTAAGGCCAATCCAGAAGCCCTATTTTGTGATGTTAAGTACCATTGAACCGCGAAAAAACCATTTATTAATACTGCAGATATGGCGTCAGTTAGTGGAACAGATGGGAGAAAACGCTCCTCATTTAGTCATCATTGGCAAACGTGGCTGGGAGTGTGAAAATGTGGTAGACATTCTCGAGCGTTCTCATTTTCTTAAAACGTTTGTCACTGAATTATCACATTGCCCCGATGCAGATTTAGTCACCTATCTTTCTCACTCTCAAGCTCTGCTTTTTCCATCGTTCAGTGAGGGGTTTGGATTGCCTCTTGTTGAAGCCTTAACCCTGAAAGTACCAGTAATTGCCAGCGATTTGGCAGTGTTTAAAGAAATTGCAGGACATATTCCTGACTATATTGATCCTTTGGATGGCAGGCGCTGGAAAGAACTTATCTCAGAATACGCTGCGTCGGAGAGTAGTCGCAGAAGGGCACAACTCGAGCGTATCAATAGTTTTAAATACCCCTCATGGGAAGAGTATTTTCAGCAAATGGATTCTGTTTTGGAAGAGATGGGCTGTCCTTCCCACGAAGACATTGTTGCGTAAATGAAGATGGGGGCGCAAAAAAATGTCTTTGCGAGCGTTAGCGAAGCAAGCCAGTTCCTTGCTTTGTTCAAGTTTCGATCTGGATTGCTTCACTTTGTTCGCAAAGACGACAGGTAAAGTGGGTCATGGCAGCTGAACTAAGCTACCCGTCTCTATCACGGCGCAAAACTGGAGGATGAGCTGTCATCCTGCCTTGCTTTTTTATTGCGCTGCTCATCTTCTGTATCTACTTTATCCGTTATAACCGCCTTTAAGTCCAATACCGATACTGTCCTTTTCAATCCTTTTTTGGGTGAACTGTTCGCCTGGAAGAAACCGGAGCTGCCTGGTGCGGATAATTTTTCTGCATCGGAAGCGGCGGAGGTTTCGTTAACAGGCTTTGGCTCGTTCAATCGGGTATTCAGATCAAATACTTTCAGATCGGTATTGTCGCGGAGAAAAGCTTTTTCCTGAGAAAAAGCGCTGTCTTCAAGTTTTTGATAGTCCTCTTCACTCATTGCGAAAAGGGTTTCCAGTTTATCCTGGATGTGAGCAGCTATGTAAGCCGAGACCTGTTGTCCACCGTGGCCATCGTACACACCGCTCATGCCCATAAAACCAGGCACCTCATTTGGCCGTTTAACGGTTTGCACTGCGACGGTCACATTGTCGCTAGAGCCATTTGTGATAGCCCAGTAAGCAAGGTGATCAGAAAGCTGCCCTTCTGAAATGGTATCTGCTTTACCAGCAGCGGCGATAGCTTCCTTCAGATAGTTTTCCTGGCCCTTTTTAACGTCGCCCAGCTCTTTTACCTGCTTGCGTGCTCCATCTGTAAAGCCGTCTGAGCAGCTAATTAATTTTACTGAATATCCTGCGGGAATATTGGACAAGTCAACAATGGAAATATCCGAATCGGCGATAACAGGTAGAAAAAAGGCATCGCCAATTGCTCTGGAAACGGCAAGTCTGCCCCAAACCCGGCCATTTAAAACATAATAATCTTCGAATTCCATTATACGTGCTCTTTCGAGGTTGGGCTTGTGCTCTCTCGCATTTAATCTGTAGACATCAATCACTTCGCCAGATTCATTATAAATAGCCGCGAATGCTGCAGCATCTGCAAGAAGTGCGGTAATTAGGAAATTATTTTTAATCACTGTTGTAACTGCGGTTGAACCGACTTGTTCAAGTGTTTTATCTCTAAGTATTTCGGCGTCAATTTGCCGATAAGCAGTCCATAGACGCTGGCCAATCTGAAGGGGTGTCAAATCCAAAGAAGCGGAGTCTGATTTAAACCAGGCGGCAGTATCTTCCTGGTAAGCACGCCCCCCCTGTAACTGGCTGCCAGCGTATCTGTGTTTAGAAATGTTATCGTTTGGATTATCGCCAGGTACAGGCATGGTCTCAGTAGAATTGTTTGGCATTGGTATCGGAAATAAATCAAACAGGATTTATTTTATACTTTGTGGGGCTGTGTTTCAAGGCGTCTGTATTTTATTTCAAGTTTTTCAATTACTATTTCTATAGCTTGGCATCATGCTAGATAAATTATACAATATGTCAAAAATAGCATCATCCGATTATTTCATGTCAGTTCACTACAATTTAGTATCTCGCCGAAATTTAAAAAATTTCATGCAAAAGCCTAACAAAAGCTATACCCTGCATAGTTTATACGATGAAGCACGCACACTTCATACAGATTATAAAAAAAATAAGGAGAAAAGCCTTGTTGCGCAAATTGATTTTCTAAAATCAATTCTCGATAAAAACAATCACTTCTATGATACGCAAATTTACAAAAAAAAAAGCTGGTGGAAGAAGATTTTCTACTTCTTTGGCTGGGTCCCGAAAGATGAATCTCGGCTTCTCTCACTCAATAAGTCATTAAAAAAACAAATTCAAAGCTTGGAAAAGATGAAGTTTAGCTTTGACTTTCTGGATAAATGGGTACTATCCATTGTAGATGAGCAAATTGATTCTCTTGTGGATAGTGAAAAAGATATCGACAGGCAGTTATCGAATTTGTCGCATCGCTCTTTACTTTCCGTTACAGACGTACCCGATTACCTGGAAGGAAATGCCAGTGTTATCGCTTATCGTGATTATGTTTCAGATTTAAATGATTATATCAGAACCTTGCCCGAGCAATCTGAGATCCAGCTTCGACTCAAGCGAATAGCGGTGCAGCTCAAGAGTTGTGAGGAGCAGGAAGGGCGAGTTTTGAGACATCGTACACAAACAGAGTATCTTATCAAGAATGGGCGTCATCAGGATGTACAAACGCTTAATGAACAATTGCATGATGAAATGACATTTGAAGCAATTAAAAAAATTGATAATCTTTGTCTTGGGGAGTCTGCCCTTTTTAGCCACGGTTTTGCCTCTACTCAGGGAGGGCATGCGACTCTGTTTGAAGTAGAAAAACTTGAAAAGGACTCTTCAGTTTTCCTGTTTATTAATACCGGGTATGGTGTCCAGAAAAGTTATAGTTGGCTAACCTCAATTGTAGACAATGTATTTGGCCTGGATAAAAGCCCCGCTAAAAAAACAAGCCCAATTGACATCGATGAGCTGGCAACAGGCTCGTTAATGCCAGAGTTATTAGCGCCTAGAATCACCACCGCACCGGATATTAAAACCGGTTTACAAAATATGTTGCAGCCATTATCCGAATTACAAAGACAGGGGCGATTACTGGATGATGATCATCAGATAAAACATCAGAAAATGGGATCCTGCTCCCAGTCCTGTATTGATGCCTGGTTTGAGCGGCAATGCAAAGAAGCAGAGACTATTCCATTTCAGATATTTCGATTAAAGAAAACGTTATCAAAAATCGATCTGCTTTTACGAAACAATTCACTCAATCTAAGACAGCGAGAGGCTTGCCGACATATGCGGGTTGCAGTGTATGTTGAACTTAGGAGCTTGCAGGCCAGAGTGAACTCTCTAAACGAAAACACGCGTAACATACTCAGCAATAGCCTTGCTGATTTGAAAAGAGTGCGGGAAGAGAATTCTGAAGCGAAAGAAAAGGCAGCAAAACCGGTAAATTTTGAAGATCCTGATGAACTGGAACGCTACTGTAAAATAAAAACAACACAGCATTTTAACTCCAAATTTTCTTCGCAAGAGCAATTAAGAATAAAAAATGCTTCTCGGGAAACCGTTTCTGTGAAAACCGCATCAAGAACCTTTCTTCTTTTTGGTAAGAAAAGAAAACTCAGCGATGAGGAGATACAGGAAAATAAATTAAACAAGGTATTGCTGGCAAAGCAAATAATGCACGCCAGTGAATTATCAAATCGTTATAGTTTTCTGCAACAAAATCTTCTACAACAGAGCGGACTAAATGAAGAAGAAAGAAAGCGAATCGATCAGCTTGTGGCTTATCAACGAGAGAAGGGCGCGGTTCCCTATTACAGTCTGGAATTTTAAGGATTCAGTCAAAGTCAGAAGTACGATTACTGATTAAGACGGTCCCAGTGGGGACCGGTTATCTTCTATGTTATGAAAGCATTCCATTCAAGCAAAGAATGTTTGATGCAACTGCATGGCCAAAGTCATTTTTGTCATCAGCCTCGTTATCATCCTGATTGGTTTTTGCATTCTCGCATTTTTGAATATAAGTTTTATGCAGATCGACTGTTGTCTGGAGGATAGCCTGACTAAGGCTGCGGATTTTGCATTTGCATTGGAGCATTCCAGAGAGCGCATTCGAGATGCTTTCATCAGCTACAGGGCGAAACTCAGACAATAATTCAGCCAGGCTTGCTTCTGAAGTTTTTAAATTAATTGCAAACAATTTTTTCGCACTTTCGGAGGATAAGTTGAGTAATGCAGGAAGCATCATGCAGTAATACTGGAAAAACTGAACTTTCAACAATCCTGCCATTGCGATGCGTTGCTGATCCTGATAAAAAACAGGTTGATTTTGTTTGAGCTCTTCCTGGGTTGCATGCTGTGCAGGTAATAATCCATTCACTGTACATTGCAGCAATTGCTGCAAATCAGCCAGTTTGGCAGCGAAAACTTGCCGATATACGCGGTCAACTCCACCAAAAAAAGCCGGATCATCCGAGTTCAATGAGATTATTTGTTTTTCCAGAAACTTTATAAATTGCTTGTGTTTATCCAAACCAGGAATTTCATTAGGATATACTGTAATATCGCTTATAGGGCAGCTTTCAAGCGTTACGCCCTTATCTTTCATTATATTTAAGTACTCCTCCTCATCAGCACTATTTTGCCCATGTGCTACCCAATCAAGAAGTTCTGTCGATTCCAGTATAATCTTCGCATCCGAGGATTTTTCCATATGCGCCGTGAAATACCAGGCTGGGTTTTCTGCTGATAAGCGAAGCTCTTTGCCTTCCTTGTAAAACTCTTTGAATAGTTCAAACGGAAATGGCCCTTCATTGCCTGCCAGGCCTATTGTTGTAATTAATCCATTAGGACAATTTTTAAGATCTTTCCAAATCTCATTAAATGGTTCTGGATAGTGGTGGCGCTCCTGATAATAACGCAGTCTTAAAACACTAATCTCGCCAAAATCCTGCATTCCTCTCACTAATGCTCTGTTGTAAGCCTGATTAAAATCAGTAAAACTCATGTATTTTTTGCACTGGACCCAGGATATGCCGGGGAGGGCGAAAATAACATTATTTTCATAACAATATCTGTAAAAATCATAGGCAATGTCTTCGATATCCTGTGGTGTTCTAATAAAATCAGAAATTTCAAAAAAATCATCGAGAAAGCCCTGAAAGTCTTCTACCCCTCGATATTTAAACAGGTTACCGCTCTCATGAACAAGATCTTCACGGAATTGAAGACCATTTCTTGCGGCAATTTCCCTTGCTCTTTTAACCGTTATGAATCCGGCTTCTCCATGAACATGGAGGTCGACTTTGGGCAATTTGTTAATCAGCTCCTCAGCCACAAACTTATTTCCCAAGTGATGCTGTAAATTCTGCAATAACTCTTCAGTTATTGAAGGCAGGGCGGGTACTGGCCTTTGTTTCGAGCTGATTTCAAATCCTTGCAAGTCAATCACAGGCTTAATCGCGGGTGAGGAAGTGGCTTGCTCCTGTTTAAACATACTATTTTTCATTTAATTTTGTCCTTACTCCATTTAAGAGACGTCATTTTTCCATAAATGAAAAATAAGTTCCATAAATAACTTGTCTGTCCTATTTAGCAGCATTATATTGAATGCTTACTTTGAACAAGAGCAATGTACTAAGCTCAGAAACTATTAAACTGTAAAACGAGCATGGATGTTTTTTAATTTTTGTTCGCCGCTCAAACGAGCATAGGCCTTCTCAAGCAAATAGTCCTTTTTCTCTTTCGGTAAATGTTCAATAATTTTATAAAAACCATCGGAAGACAGAGACAAAAACAGGCAGGTCGAACTTGTTTTGACAGTGGCATTTCGCTCACAATTATAAAGCAAGGCGACTTCTCCAAAAAAGTCGCCATCACTTAAACTTGCGATAATTATTTCTTCGCCATCTTCAATAGAAAACACATCAACCATACCGATAGCGATAATATAAAACTTGTCCCCTTGTTCACCTTGTTTAAACACAATTTCATGTCTGTCAAATCGCTCGGTAGTCATGTTGTTCGCAATGTCAACCATGAGCTCTTTATCGAAATCCGCAAAAAGAGGTATGTGTTCAAGCCATGCAGGATTAACTCGCACAAAGCCCTGTTCCGGCATTAAGGTGAAGCCTTTTTGTTTATTCCATAGCTGATTATAAAATCCATTTTGATTAACCAGAGTGCTGTGGTTACCCGATTCCACAATTTCACCTTCCTTCATAACCAGTATCAAATCAGCATTGACAACCGAACTTAGCCTGTGTGTTATCGAAATAATTGTATGCAAGCCGGTTAATTTATCGACGGTTTCATCGATTAGTGAAGAAGAAAAAGGATCCAGGGCTGAGCTTGCTTCATCTAGACAAAGAATCGCAGGGTTGGCAACCAGTGCACGGGCTATACAGATCCTTTGTTTCTGGCCGCCAGAAAGATCTGAGTTTTTAGGGCCTATAAGCGTATTATAGGTATCAGGAAGCTGCATAATTTCATTGTGAATTCCAGCTTGTTTTGCGGCCTCAATAATTTCATTGTCTGATGCGTCCAAACGACCCATTCTGATGTTTTCCAGGATGCTTCCCTCAAAAAGCCTGGGTTCCTGCAATACCACCGAAGTCTGAGCAAGCAATGATTCCTGAGGGAAATCCCGATAATCCTTTGAATCAAAAATGATAGTGCCTGAAGCAGGAGTAATTTCCTTTAGAATAAGCTTTAAAAGGGTGCTTTTACCTGAGCCGCTCAGGCCAACAATCCCTAGAAATTTTCCTGCTGCAATTTCAAAATTAACCTGTTTCAGGACGATTCTGTCATCATAATTAAAGGCAACGTCTTTTATATAAATTCCTTTCTGAAGTCGTGGAAGAAAAACTTCTTTACTGGATGTTTCTTCCATCTCCAGTAAATCCTCAATGATCTTCAAGCTTGAGGCGCAGCGCATAATGACAGGCAAGGTATTGCTGATGCTATTCACTGATGATAAGAAATTTCTAAATAACAGGATAAATGCAATAAACGAGCCCAGGCTTAATAAATGAAAAAATACCAGGATTCCTCCCAGAATATAAATCAAAAGCATGGAAAAATTGATGCCAATTAGCAAAGAGGCACTGGAAAGACCTAAGTTGATGTTATATCTATAATTTGCCTCTGTTGATTGTGTGAGAAAGGAATTAAATTTGTTTTTTTTGAACTCTTTTAAAAGCTCTAATCGTATTACGTCCTGCATTCTAATATTTTCTTGAATGTTATCCAGTATTTGCGCATCCATTTTTTGTTTATCGCTTATTGCCTGCGCGGTTTTTCTGAAAAAGAAACGTGGCAGCGCCAGAATTATTACCAGGCTGGGTAAAATAATCAGAGCAATAATCCAGTCAAAATAAAACAGAAGGGCTCCTGCAATAAAACAAAGTAAAACATCACTCAAAATACTCCAGGTTGAGAACAGGGTAGTACTTTCAATAAGTGCAAGATGTTCACTAAAATAGGAGATCAGAGGAGAGGATTGTTTTTTGTAATAGGAAGTCAGATTTAAATTCTGAAGAGTAACAAACATTTTATATCTCAAATGACTGATAATCTTTGCCCCCATAGTGGACAGAATTTTTGTGCGCATCAGAAATGCAAAAATAAAAAGGATATAGTTAGCCAGTAAGAGAAACATCGTCAGCGCTAACAGAGAAATACTGTTTGTTTTTAAAACATCATTAATTAACCACTCGACGATCACAGGTTGAATGCATTGAAACACTACCGAAAGGATGACGGAGATAAATAAAAGTGAAAACAATACAGGCTGTTTTTTCTGATATCTGAATAAGCTTTGATAAAATTTAAAAAGACTCATTGTATCCCTTTCAATAACAGGTAATTCTATCCAGGCCGATGCGGTTATCTTGAGTATATATCAAAAAAAGAAGCAGTTAGATTACTGATTTATGGGCATAAGCCTGATTGAGTTGTTCTGGCTGACTTGGTTCGCATTGAGAGTCAGCCTGAAGATTTCTAAAGTCAGGTCCTTCACTGCCACTTGGAATAATGGCAAAGTCTGCTGTTCTGACTTACACCACAGCCATCGTTATTAACTGAATGTCTATAACCAGAGTTACCATTCGCACCCAGCCAAAATCCAATTATATGCGATAAATTAACCCCGGGTACTTTGGGAGCTAAAATGGCACTGTCCATCCAAATAGCGTTTTTAAAATTGGTGTAGACACCAAAACCAATTGCCGTATGAGTAGTCACATTGCTTCCCACTTTATAAACAGCGTAGCCATTAATATTTCCATCCATCCACTCTTGCTGGCTGGGAACATCATAGGCAGGCTCCGATTGAAACTCATACATAATTCCGCCATTTCCATTCCATACGACGTTGTATTTTTCAAAATGCTCGGACATAAGGTTGTAGGTTTTGACATTATTGCCATTGATAATAATGCCATAATCACCGGCGTTTTGAGTCCAGCCCACATTCGAGCCATGATCTGCACGCCATAACCAGGTGTTATCAATAACGACATCATTGCTGTTAATAACCATACAGCTTCCAGCGGTACTCTTGTAGTTATTGGGTCCGCCTACACGACAATACACATCATCAATGAAAACAGGATCTACATGGGTTGTATTGTTCGCTGAAGCACCTACCTGCAGCAGAACAGGGGCCGAAACAGGACCACCATCGATCATGAAGCCAGCCAGTTGAACACCTTCAACATCGCTTACATTCATGATTGGCTTGCCCGTATCAGAAACGAAGGTCGGATATCCCATTCCATATATAATTGTATTTTTTCTCGTGACGTTAATGGTTTCTGTTAAATGATATACCCCTGGGGTAATAAAAAGATTGCTTCCCTGTCGTAAAGCTGCATTGATTGAGGCTGCGCTGTCCCCTGGTTTTACCATATAAAATGACGATATCGGCAGGTTTTTGCCTGCAATATGCCAGTCAGTACCGGAAACATTTTTCCGACGTGTTCTTACATTAAGCGCGAATTGATTAGTAAGTTTATCAAATACCAAATAAGGTTTTTCTTTAATCAAAGGTACTTTATCAATGATACTGTAAGGTGGATTGGGCCAATTACCCGCAGGTATCTGACTTCCCGGTGTAATACCCACAAACACCATGTTCCAGTTACTGCCATTCCAGGCTTTAAACTGAGTATTTCTTGTCAGATATTGTTGCTGTGTACCTGAATAAATGGTTCCATCCACCCGTGAGTCTGCAAGTAAGCCGCCGCTTGACCAGCTTACATCATTTAAACGCAAATCGCCCATTACGTGAATGCGTCTTGCTGGTGATGCCTGAGAGACTGCCCAGACATTCTGGTTTTTAGGAATAGAGCCATCTGTAAGAGAGCCCAGGGTAGGAATAATTGCAAGATTTTCCATTGAGCGCCAGAATACGGTGGTGACTCCACCCAGATTGGGTCTATCCTGAGTACGCACGGCACCGGTTATGACGACATCATCGGGCTTTTGTCCCGCACCGACAACAGAGGTATACACTCCAACACGCACATCAACCGGTGATGAAGCAGTGCCGTATTTTCCCGGCATGAATATAAAGGCATAGCGATTATCAGAGAAATCCACAGAGTAGTTATTCGCAGGATTATTTTGCTGATTGTAGATTTGAAGAATCCTGTTATTTATTTCACTGGCGGGCATAGAGGGATCGAAGATGATTACGTTTGAACCAAATGGATTATCTACACCAACTTGATTATCAGTATCTGCAAAAACGGTATTACACACAGGTAACAAAGACAAGCCAAGTGATAAGATAAGTTTCTTCATAAGTGATTTTCCTTAATCGATTATTAATGGGGAACCTAAAAGCCTAGCATAGAAATTTCATGATGTCAGATCGCAAGACAGCCATTTTGATATTTGATGAGGCTCAGAGGATAGGGGATATCAGACGTAGAACTAATATTTCTGGGCAGTCATTTGCATAATATTTACGCATGATTTCATGATGCATACTAAACTAACTGATAGAGATTCTCATTATTTTTTATCTGAAATAATGGACGACATGCCTCAGAAGCTTGCAATGTATCTGGCAAAACAAGTCTAAAGCGAAAAGAAACCAGTCCTTTGCATATTGGCTCTGAGAAAAAAGCGAAATTGTCACCTGAGATTCGAGCATACGAACCTCAGGATAGGACTGAGCAGTTATTCGTGAACGCCATAAACGGAGGTTATTAACAAGCGCCTTACCAGGTTCTGCAGCAAGTCGAAGCAGGGAGGAGGTCATGCGGCCAGGAAAAAGTCAGTTAAGCGTTTGCTTTAGTTTGGATAGCTGGTTTGTAGGTTTTGCTCCTGATCAACCTCTAACCTAAGCCCGGTTTCTATTGTTTTGACCGAGAACATACCAGCCTGGCTACTGCGGCCTTCGGTGGTTTGATTCGGTTTATTTTGCGATAACCACTCGAAAGCTTTTCTACTTTTATCTCCTCGGGTCACATTCTTTTCGGCTGTATCAATCATAGCAGTAAGAAAATTTGGCGCCACTTGTTTAAACCAGTCAAGAGCAGCAATATTGCTGTATTCAACAGCTCCACAGAAGGCTTGATAATTTCTTGCCTTTAACATCTTTGGAAACTCAGCATCAGGAGCATGTTCTTTTTGCCATTTTAAAGAGTCTAAGTTTTCATAGCCGGCAAAGCAAAAGCCCCAATAGTTATCTGCTTGTAGCGCTTTAATTAATTCCTCAGGTACTTCTTTATTTAACCACTCCAGGGAGTCAATATGACCAGCAGCGGCGGCTAATCGAAAACCATAATAGAAGTCGTGCTGTATCATAGCAATCACGTCCTTAGGTGCTTGTTCTTTAAACCAATCAAGGATAGGAGTGTGGCCCGCGACCGCAGCAAATCGAATACCACGATATCCTCGGCTTCTGAGCATGGTCATTATTTCATTCGGTGCTTCTCTCTGCATCCATTTAAGAATATGCAAATGACCATACTTAGCTGCAAAATCAAAGCCGTCATAGGATTGGGATCGAATCATTGATGGCAATTCATTCGGCGCTTCACTGGCTAGCCAATCGATAATTTTTTGATGACCATTTGCTGCTGCCCAGCAAAAAGCCTCATACTCTTTGTCTTGTATCAGCATTAGAAATTCATCAGGGGATTGGTCTTTAATTTTTTGCAAGACATCCAGGTATCCCATAATCGCGCTGATGGTAAAGATTTTCTGCTGAGATAAACCCAGTGTGTTCTGTGCGAAATGCATATAGTCGGACAGTTGTAAATCCGGATAAAATATTCTCAGTAATATAAGTGCTTGGACATCATCTTCTGGAAAATCGTGACGAGTTGTTTCTTGAAAAGGTTTTCTCATAAGCTCGGCATCATTCCATGTTATTTTAAGCTCAAAGTTCTTAAACCAGAATTGCTCGGGTATTTTCTTAGCGATAGGGTGATTTTCTCTTTGCATTTGTTTGGCGCACTGATAATAAAATGCTCATTATTTCATGTTTTAATCGTTGTGTAAAATCTACAAAAAGATAAATTCAGAACATATAAATTAAATTGTTTGCTAGCTTCTCGACTGCTCCATAAGCCTCTGTTAGTATCCATACTGAGTAAATTCAATTACAGAAAAGTTATGAAACAGGGAATGTTGAATCTAATATTTAAAATAATCTCTATCGGTGTATTACTTCTCGCTAGTATGAGTGGCTACGCAGCCGAACAAATCTCTCTTTCAAAAAATATTTATGTTAATGGCAATCGTCCCTTTGAATCGCATTGGGGATCAGGTCCTTTCGATACTGCGATCGCGATGAATATTCAATACCAGCCTGTTAAATCGATACGAGAGGAACTCTCAGGCTATCTACAATATACCTTGCGATTTTTCACAGGATGGAATGAAGATGGGGAAGCGCATATCACGGTGATAACACCGCCAGAATACTCTGAAGTCATTAAGAAGTTTGTCAGCATAGAACGAATTGAAGAGATTGCCGTAGAGAATAGCATTCAAAACTCGGATGTGAAGATTTTGGGGTTGGGAAGAGGTGTCGCAAGCATCAATGATAAAACAGAAGAAACGTATTTTCTTATCGTTAAATCTAAAAATTTATTGAAAATTCGGCAATTAATTTATGAAGAATTCGTCAAAAATGGCGGCGATAAAGATGCCTGGAATCCGAGACATTTTCATCCTCATATTACGGTCGGATATTCTTTAAGAGATCTTCATGAAGCGGATGGTGTGATTAAAGATGTAATGCATTCGCTGGATACTCGATTTGAACTTGTATCTACTGAATAGACAGATCACCCTGGCCCTATTAGGGGCCAGGTATTCCTGCCGGAGCCGGTTGCCTTTGAAGAACGACATTGCTCGAACTTTCATAGCTTATATACAGATTTTAACCACTCCTTTGCTTCTTGGCTGATTTGTTCATCCTGTAGAGCAATGACTGTGATCGCAGACTTTTTATCTCCTTGCACACCACATATTTCATCCATTAATTGACTCCAGCTTTGCAATAACTCAGACGAAGGAATTTTTCCTACATTATTCAGGATGGTATAGGCACGTTGTTTCAAATAAGCATTCATTGCCTTATCCATCCAGACAACGATTTCTGGCGTCAATCCATGCTCCTCAAGTCCCTTTCCCTCAGCAAAACCTTTTTCAAATTTTTTTGTCCGAAGATGAGCATATTTTTTACCATATAGGCTATTGACCCAGTCCATCAATTTTTTCCCCAAACGAATACCCGTTTCGGTATTTGGATCGTCCTGCAAGCTATTTTTAAACTCATCAACCAGATGAAACCAATTTTTTTCAAATATCTCCTTTTGTTCTGGTGTTGAGTTTGTTCTTAACTCAGTTTCAAATTTTGCATAATCTTTCAGTTCATTAGGTGTAAAGATTTCTTTAACCCATGCATTTTCTAGTTGTTGCGCCATTTTATATACCTCGATTAGTTCGATTACTTTTTTCCAGGGAATGGGCTTATTATTGCTGCAATCTTGCGATATTCGGTCTAATATTGCACTTGCCTCCATTAATGAAGCTGCCTTTTCCCGTAAGCACCTTGATTGCATGGCAAGATGGTCGGGTGCATTATCATTTCTGGTAAGTAATTCCTGGATTTGAGTGAGTTCAAACCCCAAGAATTTAAGTGCAATAATTTGTTGCAGCTTTAATAAATCCTTTTCAGAGTACAAACGATAATTATTATTTTGACGCAAACTGGGTTTGAGTAAACCAATTTTGTCATAGTGATGCAGCGTACGTACGGACACCTGGACAAGATTTGCAAACTCTTTTGGCCGCCATTGTTTCATCGTTTTTTCCTCCTTGTATCCAAGGTTAATGTATGACGCAACGTCATAGTCAAGCTTTTTAGATCCAAAGTTATTCATTAGGTTGTCTTATGCTTTTTGAGCTTCAGATTACGATAATCCTGTTCTAAAATAGTTTCAAAGAGGTAGCCTGGTAATATCAGGAAGTTTGATCTGACCAAATTTGAGAGTTGATTGCCAGGTCCCGCAAGAGTTTTGCGGGAGTTCGTTAGTCAAAATGTTTACGAAGGCCTTATTTTAATTGCAGGGCATGGCTGTTCTTTTCCTCTACGTCAGGAACTACAGCGGTGTATACACTTCCCATTTTGGCGAGGATGGCCACGTTTTGTTTCATATCGCCAAATGACGCACTTCGCCTTAGGGCAGGGGTTTCAGTGGTCTCGCTATGAGTAGTCGCTTCGTTTGTTGCTTTCGCCCGAAGTTCCATACCATATTGATGGGCGAGGTAGCTGGTACAAACAGCATTCCCTAATTGATTGTCGCGCAGCATATAAAGCGGACTTATTTCTCGAAGCATTTTATATATTTTCATCACTTCGCTGGTGATATCGGCGACATTCTCACTGGCAAACACCGTGTCATAATTCATTAAAAGCATAAGACTCATGAGAAAATACCCTGTTCGCCCTCTGCCTGCGCTACAGTGAATTACGGTGTTGTTAATTAAACTATCTTCATAGATCTCCCAAATAGCCTTTTTAAGCACTTCACCATCAAGAACAGGATGGCTATGCCAGCAGTTTGCCAGGTTAAGTGAGCCACCATCCGATATAGGAATTAAAACGACATCAACATCTTTTGCTTCGCTATTATCGGTTTGGGGGAAGCTTAAAGTGGAATATGCGATAGTGCTGGGACAAACTCGATTCGTTTTAAACTCAGCCTCGCCGCTTTTTCGAGTGACTGTAAAGCGATAATTTTTTCCTGCCAAAGCAAATGACCTATCCCCGTCAGTAAAACAATAATCAGCAAAATCAGGAAAATGATGTTTATCACTAGAAAGTGTTACTCCTAGTGCAATAATTTTTTTAACTGGATTTTCAGAAGGGTAGATATTGGTTGCAATGAATTGATCTAATGTATCTTGTTGAGGACCCGCAGAGGTAAATAATTTTGTACCTGGAATAGCTATTCTTTCAGAAGATATCGGGGTGCTTTTTTGAAACCGATTTGGCTCTCGGAAAGAATCCTTAACTCTTAAAACAACTTCTTTAATTAAAGAAGGGAGAGGACTGTCTGTGAATTCATCTCGAGTTTCTCTTGTGAAGAAAGGTTGATAAACAAAATCGCTATCATCATAATCTTCCATAGTTTTTCCTAATTAACTTGTTAGAATTGGGCCGCATTCTAACAGATTTTAATTAAATATTGGGGTTATTTTCCTGAAAAAGTTTGCATATTACCCACTGAAAAGATGTGTATCTGATTTGGGTTCGATGTTAGTTATGTGCTAAATTTCAACTCTTGTATCAAGGGCCTTAGCAACAAACATTATTATATGCGTATCGATATGATGCCATCTCTTATCAAATGTCTTGCACTTATGTTGCTGCTCCCTTCAATAGGGATTGCGAGCATTCTAAGTAATCCGCAAGTTGAGAAACTGCTTTCACGGCATATAGAGGCTAGTGGTGGCGAAAATTGAAGACTACTTTTTTGGAAGTATATGATTCGGTATCAATGAAACGATGAAGTGCACTTGATAAAGAGATGCCCTAATTAGTGTTTTAGTTGCAATCACCAATACAATACCTCTGCCGCAGGAAGCTCGTGAGCATCTGGATGCTTATCTCGCAAGCCGCACTGCTGGATCAAACGAACCTCTGTTTGTAAATAGGGCAGGGAATAGAATCAATACTCGTAACATATACCGAATCTGTCAGCGGGTTTTACAGCAAGTTTTGGCATTTTTGCCAGAACATGACCAGTTTGAGTATAGGCCGCATAAGCTTAGGCATACGTTCTTGAAAAAGGTAACCTAATGCTCAACAACATCACAACCCTGCTGACAGCCCCGACACCCTGGCCGCATCAAAGCTATCCTTCTTATCCGAAATCCTCCCCGCCAACTGTAACTTACCCGCCTCTTTAGCAAGCTTAATCCCCTCTATGCAAGCGGCATCAGCTTCTTCGCTTTGTTTCAATTTATTGTAACAGGACGCCAATGTAGAGTAGCAAATTGCACGCTCGTCTTTGGCCTGTCCAGGAAAATAGCTTATTAAATACAATAATTGATACACCGCGACGACATAAGCTTCCGACTGATAATTTTTTACTGCCTTGTCATAAATAAATTTAAAATCAAATTTACCAAGATTCATAGAATCATTAAATTTATTCTGCGTACGCTTCAATAATTCAGTATGCTCTTTATTGTTGTTGAGTGGATAAAATAGTGAAAGAGCCTTTTCAAATGCATTAATACTTTCAGGAATCAGATTCTTCTTCGCATTACAAGACCCTAGCACCGAATAGCAATACCCTAATTCCAAATCGGATCCCTTGTTTTGCTCATAGCTTTCTTTTGCAGCCACACAATAGTTGAATGCCGTTTGGTAATCCTCCAGCTTATAATGAGCCACTGCTTTATCATATAACTCACGCGGTTTCAGCGAAAAAAATCCTGACTGAACTTTCTTCGCTGCCTCCTCCTGTGGAAGACTGGCTTGATACAATAGATGGCTAAGACCTGCAAAGGCGGATTCTTTATTCATTCTTGCCAGGTTCAGTTTGGCGAAATTCTCCTGAATCGTTTTTTCAGCCAGTTTAAGATCCATATCCCGGACAGTATGGTCCAGTGTGCTATAAAAAGAAGCCCATTCCTCGTTAATCGATTCAATGAAAAGCTGCTTATACTGTTCAATGAAGGAGGACCAATCGACCGCCTTGCCTTCTGAGTGATAACCAAGCAAAATCCTGGCCCTGTTGCAAAGCGAATGCCAGGCAGGGGAGTGCACTAAAGGATCTCCCTGTGAAGGCGCTGCATTAATCTGACAGGATTGCTGCCACTCTTCCGGGCTCAGGGTATCAAAATCCTCACGAATTTCCTGCAGTTTGCTGAAAAACTCCTTCAATACGCTGTAGAGCATTGTTTCCAGTTTTGAACTATAGCGGCGTTCTTTCGAATGCCTTTCGGTCTGCTCGTTTCTTAGCTGACGAAGAAAATTTATTTTTTCTTCATTTGTCCCCTTGAGCCAATTCTGCACTAAAGAATCCAGTGATTGGTTGCTTAATAAAGTTAATATATTGGGATCTTTGGCTTGTAAAATCATTTCCGAGCTGCCCGGTTCTCCCTGCCTTGCAGAGCGCCCATCCCCTTGTTCCTGTACTCTGGAATCCTCAGGATGAAAGGTGAAAATAAAATGCAATCCGCCGGCTGCCTTACTTCCGGGAGACAGGATAATATCAGTTCCTCTTCCTGCAATATTGGTGGCAATCGTCACCATCCTTTCCTGTCCGGCTCGCGCAATAATGTACTCGCCCGATTCCCGCTGGGTTTCATTTAACAACTGGCTGTTAATGCCTTTTTCAGCAAGATATGCATTAAATCGTTCAGTTTCAGCGATACTTTCAAAAAGCACCAGCACTGGTCTGTTAAGCGCCTGCATTTCCTGAATGCGTTGATATATAGCCAGGTACTGATTAGGGATATCATCGAGAATTCTGGGAGGCAATGTCTTTCGCTGACAGGGAAAATGTGGCGGGACATCGAAGCTCTTTATTTTATAAATATCCTGAACTTCCTCCCGCTCAATTTTCTCTCCCATTGTTCCTGTTAAACCAAAGAGCAATTGATACTCATTAAACATGGAAGGATGGGAAATGGAAGCCACCATGAGGGACTGAGGCGTTATTTTCAGTTGATGCCTGGCTTGCAGCATTTGATGGATACCATGCTGCCACTGGCATCCTTCACTAATACTTCCGGTATTGGAATAATCAACAATGCGAATGTCATCCGCCTGAATAATATAATCTTTCCCTTCTTTCTTGTAGTAATAAGCAATTTGCGCGCTTTTAATCCATCGGCTGAGGGCAGTATCCGATAGCAAGCGTAACTCCTTCAGAAACGCGGGGCTGTTAAACTCCATACCCAGTTGATTTCTTAGTTTTGAAATATGTTCTGGAGTAATTCGGCCTGCTTTCACAGTTTCTATAGTGAATTTCAGGATTGGCGCGTAAATCCAGGTTAAATCGTCTTTTCCAGGATAGGAAATACGGGCAGCACCGGTTGTATTCAGCAGGAGATTATCCACCTCGTCAACCACCGCAGCGTCGTGGGTGCGAGGGACAAGCTCTCCATTTAGATTGTAATAAAACCGTAACTTTTCCTTATTCAGACCGTCTCTTAATTGTGCAAATTCATAATCCCAATTTGTACCAAACAAAACCTGTGCATGGAAATGCGCTTGCTTCTGCTCGACACGGCTGATGTGGGAGCTGGATATTCCCAGGGCTTCAAAAAACTCTGCATACTTTCTGTAATCGCGGATTGCCAGCACCGAAGAAGACGTGATGACATCGACAAAATGCCCCTGTCCCGCCAGAAAGGCAACCAACATGGCAGAGATAGTCGACTTGCCCTCGCCCGTTCTGATTTGGGCAATCCAACCCTTGATATCCGTCTCTTCCTGACCTATTAAAGCCAATAGGGCCATGATTTGAGTATCGTAAGGGGATATTTTAAAAAAGCGGCGCAGGGTTTCGATAATTACAGCAATCATTATTTGCTTGGCTTCATTATCCTGTTGCACACGAAATCGTTTTGCCGCTTCGAGAAATGAAGTTTTCAAAGCATCCTGGCTCAATTCTTGAAGTGTTTTTGCCTTTGCCCTGATCCCAACATATTCCGGTTTAAAACGCTGTAGGACTGCCGCGGGCAAGGGGTTTGCAGTAAACTCATCAGCCGTTGCAAAGCGCTCCAAAACTGTATCGATATCGCGGTTGGGATAACGCTTTTCCAGATAAAGACCATATTCTGACTGCAGAGCCTTGCGCAGTGCCTGTAGATCAGGCAGGTGGCTCTTAAGCAGAGAAGAAATTCCTTTGACATCCTGCAGATTAATCAGTAATTGCATGACAGCAAGGTAATCGGCAATTCGGCGTTCGCTATCTGGCACTTCTGCCTCTAATAATCTTCGATACAGTTCAAGGCCATAAACTGATTTAAAATAGGAAGCCAGGGTGATAAGCTGCGCCAATTCCTTCACAGCCAAAGGCTGCTCAAAACATTGAAAAACAAGCTCCTGTAATAAAAATTTCTCGGCTGTCTTATCCTGGCTGGCATTTAAATGATTGCAAAACTGGTTCCATTGCTGCCAGGAGGGCACTGTATGGAAATTCTTGAAAAAAATTTCTGCTTTCTTTTGATGCGAAAAATAATCCACTTCATCCAGGACTGCCTCTTTTTGGCTTTGAAAAGTTGCCGATTGATACGATTCAGGGGTTCTCATTAGTATTTTCTCTTAAAACATTAGCTTGGTACGTTTGTTTTTGACTGTTCAGCTGATGGCTGCATCGGCTTATGAAGGCTTTTATAAAAACTGTGCATCATTAAACCTTCCTTCACTTTAGACACTGCATGGTATTGGCTAAGCGCGCGATTTAACTCGTCATTACGCTCCTTAGGTAAATGAGTAAAACTTGCAGGGCTTATACTTTTATCCCCCGCTTGCACTAGTGCCCTGACAATTCTAAAATGCCCTTTACCCAGAGCCGTTTGTGCAGGCGTTAAACCATCAGCATTGATGGGGTTTAAATCAGCTCCATGCTTTATCAATGCCAGCACTGCAGGCATCTTTCCATTCTGGCAAGCGAGGTGTAATGCAGTGCCATTGCCGCTTGCTGGTTGATTCAGATTTGCCCCCGCTTTAGCCAGCAATTCAATCAAACCCACATGATTAAGTTGGGCAGCATAGTGAATCGGCGCATACCCAAGCCGATCGGTATCATTGAGAACAAGATCCCCACCGTTGATCAACAGCGCAGCAGCGTCCCTGGCATCGTTAATACAGGCCAAGTGCAAAGCAGATCGTCCATTCTTATCCAGGACATTGAGATCCACATCGTCCAGAATCAGCTCTGCCAATGCATTTTTGTTATTTTTTGTTACAGCTGCATGCAAAAGCGATCGATTGCGTTCTTTTCTATGATAAAGCGGGATTAATTTAACAAAATCCAGCATTTCCTGATTCTTCGAATAAATGGCATACTCGCATACTCCAAAGCCATGCTTATCCTCTTTTTCAAGGTCAGCTTTTAACTCAAGCAGACAAAGTACGGCTTTAACATGTCCATTCAAAGCAGCCAGATGCAAAGCGGTTCGCCTCGCACTTTTTTCAAGTTTTTTAGTCTCCTCAGGTGTCTCGGGTTGATTTAAATCAAAGCCCTGCCTCGCTAGATACACAATACTTTTTACTTTTCCAAGCATCGCCGCATAATGAAGGGCGTTATTTCCGGATTGATCAACAGAGAAAATGCTATGTCCTGACTCGCAAAGGTATCGCAAGACAGGCAGCGATTCCTTGGCAGCAGCTAACATCATTGGCGTTATGCCCAGACGGTTGCTCTGATTGGGTGTTTTCATCAGAGGAAGAAGCGTTAATGCGGCGGCCTCAGAGGGCTTCTCAAGGGCATAATGCAAGGCACTATTACCTTTTAAATCAACCTGATCAACTCTTGCCCCTTCTTTTAGCAGCAGGTTCATTAAGGCGACATTGCCGGTGGCTGCTGCAAACATCAGGGCAGTCTGCCCTTTATGATTGGGGCGGTTAACCGCATAATAGGGCAGCAACTGTTTCACCAGTTCATACTTGTTGGCCTTTATGGCTTCATGCAAACCATTATGATCCGATGTTTCAGCACTACGGCAAACCGCATCCATTTTGGTAAAGAGCAAGCTATGTGACTTTGCTGAAGCTAACTGCAGCATACTCAGGCCGCGGATTTTGTCGGAAATTAAATCGGCAATGCAGTCAGGAAAATACTTGACCAGGACATCAAAGCGGTAGCATGCCGTTGCGTCATCATTTGCATTGATAATCGCCCGTAATACATTTTTATCTCCTTTAAACAAACCAGGAGAGACTCCATCCTTTTTTAAGGCGGCCAACAATTTTTCCAAAGAGGAATCAAGATTACCCAGGGCCAAGCCTTCTTCACCTGCCTGAAGTGAAGCCAGATGATAGGTATTTGCGATAAGATGTTGCAGTAAAGAAGCCCCTTTTGTGGACTTGAAAGCCGTCAACAGAATTTTTTCTTTGTTAAATAATGACAATGCTTTATCAAATTGCAGTTTTTGTAGATGCAGTTTGAATTTTTTTATAACCTTCCTCCCCTTTTTATCAAGAACAGGGGTAGGAAGCGGCTTGCTGGGAGCTGAGGAGGGCTGAACTGGAGCCCCTTTTGATTTAGCAGCCTCTCGAGAGGGGGATTGACGCTTTTCATATTTACTGAGCAGCTTACGAATATCAGCAGACACTTCTTCCAATACAAACAAGTCTTTCGGCCATTCACTCGGCAGGCTTAATTTAAACAAACGTTTAAGGAGCGCAGCATCGTCCTGTTTTACAGCCAAATGAAAAGCCGTTTGCTGCTTGCTGTTAACGCTTGCAAATTGACAAGCCCTTTCCTTTAACAAGGGTAAAATACGATGGGCGCCAGTCTTTATCGCGATGTGGACTGGATAGTTTCTCTCAGTATCCAGCGGCTGATCGATATCTTTGCAGTATCTGAAAACCAAAGAAGCTATTTTTTCATCATTACTTTCAATTGCCGCAGCTATTAAAAGAGACGTCTGAATAGAGTTCTTTTGACCTTTTTTGAATAAATATTCCAGGCAGGAAAATGCTCTATTTTGAATTGCCTTCAAACTCAAAGCGGTCATATCATTGTCTTCTTGCAGATTATCCCGCAAATAACCAATTTCATCAGCCATTACTGCACAATCAAGCAGAGTCAGCGATGAAGAGGTTTTATAGGCAACACCTTTTTCAAGCAAAGCATAAACAATGAGAAAATGGCCAAACTGCGCCGCTATCGCTGTTAAGCTATTGCCTTCATACATCTCCCTGAAATTTACATTCTTTCGAAGCAACTGCCTGACGCGTGCATAATCCCCATTGCGCACCAGAAAATACAGACTTGAAAAGCCATTTCTGTCTTTGGCGTGATAGTCTTCACCGCGCCTGAACAAGATATCGCTAACGGCAGGCAGCGCATACTGAATAGCTAATTGTGAAGCAGTCTGTTCTTTATGATTAGGCTGGTTAACAGCTGCCCGCTCAGCAAGCCATTGGGCTGTTTCAAGCTGTCCCGCCTTAATAGCGAGGATTAATGGGGTTTCTCCTTCCAGGTTTTGGGCATCGATTAAAGCGCCTTTTCCAATGAGAAACTGAACTGCAGCTAACTGTCCGGCCTGTGCCGCAAGATGCAAGGCTGTTTTTTTAGACTCCAAAGGCATATCCACGGCTAAATCCGGGTTAGCCGCTAACATGATTTGAAGCAGTTCAACTTCACCCTGAGACGCCGCACAATGAAACGCGGTGTAGCCATCGGATTTTCTTCGGATGTCCGGCCGGGCTTTTCGGCGAACCAACTCTTTGGCTGCTTCTATTTCACCGCCTTGAATGGCCAGGTGTAAACTGGTCATACGGCTGTCAATCATTTGATTGAGATCCAGTCCAGGGACATGCTCCATCATCCATAATGCAAGCGATCTGAAATTTTTCTGGAACGCCATGAACAAGGGAAATAGACCATTGGGAAGCGCATAGTTAAAATCGGCTCCTGCGAGCTGCAATGCTTCCATTACCTCTTGTTTACCATGCTGCACAGCCAGCATGAGCGGTGTCAGTCCACGTTTGTTTTTGGCGTTTACCAGATCAGGGGCAATGCCAAGCATTAACCGCAGCGCTTCTACATGGCCCGATTGTGCTGCCATGTGCACCGGCAAATTACCTGCTTTATCCGCCAGTCGAAGCACTTCTATACCGTTTGCCTGGAATATAGTTTTTAAAATAGCGGGATTTAAGGACGCTGCCGCATAGTGCATCAGGGTGGCGCCATTGCTGTCAACAATTGTTTTTAAGCTTTCCTGACTTAAATGCACAGCCTGGGCGGCATCATTATTTATGCGATTAATCGCCTCCACGGCCAGAGTATCCAGTGCCTCATTTTCCTCTGAATCAGCGAGCACCAGTTCAGAATCTTTGGCTCTTAATCGATAAGCAATATAGCTTTGCCCTTGGAACTGAAAGCTGACTTTGTCCTGTCTGCCCGCTCTAAAAGCGGCAGACAGTGACTCTGCAAATAATTCCCCATGCGGCAGCGGGGCAGCTTTTATATTGGGAAGCTCGGGAGCACAGCCGCCGACATATTTTCGTGTTAAATCCGAGCTGGTGAATAAAACGAAGCTGTGGGTGTATTGTTTACTGACAGGATTTTCTGCGATTTCCTTGTGAGAGAGAAAGCAATCAATGAGGTGCTGTATATTCTGCAGATAACTGGTAAGTCGTTTGATTTCATGGGCGAAATAATGCTCCAACTGTCCTAATGCCTCCTGATAACACGCACTGATAACGTCTTCGGCTACCGCCGCTTCGATATTTTTAGCCTGTTCCTGGTTAAGGTTTGTATAATGTTGTTTACATTTTATTATTTCCTCATCATACTTTTCTTTTAATTTTTCGCTGTCTTCTTTAATGAATTTTTCAACCTGAGGGTTAATCAGTGCTGCCAGCTCGGTTTTTCTGGTGCGCAATAATTGTACGGCCTCTTCAGGATCTGGGCTTGTCCCCGGAACTGTTTCGCTCGCTTCAAGTTTAACCTGCTCAATCGACTGTCGAATCCCTTCAATCCGGTCGTTCTCCCCTTTAATGAACGCCGTAATTTGAACCGCATTAGCTGCACGGAGATGCACCGGTACAGCGTCGACCTGAGCCTTTTTGTTGGCTTCGATTTTTTTTATTGCTTCCTCAAGCTGCTTGATAATAAGATCTTTAAGCGCTGTGATTTCTTGGGAAAAAGCTTCTGCAGCCTGTTTCTCATGACGCTTTTTATTTGCCAGCAATCCAGCCTCATAGGCTTTTGACAGCTCTGCGAGATTATCGGCTAAATTCGACTCGCTTTTCTGTTTAATTTCAGAAATAGCAGCTTGTTTCGTAGTGTCCAGATTTTGTTGGATAGCCTTGAAATTATCGCGTATGCTCGCCCGCAATGAGATTAATTTTCCCTCTTTGTCTTTTACCAGAGTGTCTTCCGGAATTACCGCAAGAATTCCGTCCTGTGCTTTCCGAGGATCTTTTTTCCATTCAGCCTCTAATATTGCCTGCTTTTGAGTAATGGCGCCTATGACATATTCAATCCGCGAGGCCAATGCTTTTTCTTTGGCCATCGCTTGCTGTTCCCTGGTCAAGCCAGCGGCCATTTTGTTAGCGGCTTTTTCAATGATGCTGTGCAATTGGCGAATATTATTCAGTAAGTAATCACTCGCGGCTTTTGTGATTCGCTCACTCTCATCTTCATTGATCTCAACTGCTTCACCCTGCGGAAGCTTAGGGCTTAGTTTTTCTTTAATCAGCGAAATAACACTTCCCTGCATTTTCTCGGCAATGCCCTTGGGAAGCGCCTCTGCTTTTTTAAATTTAAAAAGCTCGGAAAATAATTGATCGCTTTGTTCACGCCCCTCTGTCTGCCTGAAGCGCTCAAGTATCTCATTAAACTGAATGCTCAAAGGATAGGTCTGAAAATGACGAACTGGAATTGGCGGTAAAGATTTTGGGAAATGGGGATGAATAGCTGCCTCTTTTAAAGGCGGAAGCTGAGGAAGCTTGCCCATCTTCTCGAAGGTTACATAAAGATATGACAGTACAGTGATTATCCCTAAACGCTTGAATAGCTCTTTACAGAACTGCAGTTGCGGCATTTTTTCAGCCACTTCCTGGGCAAACAATTCATAGCAACGTAAATTGCTCTCATATTCCGGGGGGTATTTTCCATGTTCCAACAAATAGGAATCGACATATTGCTTATAGTCCGGCATTAAATCAACACTGTACTCTATCCTTATATCGGGATGGGGAAGCAGTATATTGTCAATCGTTTCGATTTTTGGGAGTATGGAAATAATGCGAAATGAGGTCATGAAAGGCTGCTGATAAGCTGAATCGCTTGATTTATATTGTACTCCATAGCGACTTTCCAACTCGCGCAATGAAATATAAGCAAGACCCGGCATCTTCTCTTTGCAGTACTTCTTAAGGTCAATCATGTTGGCTCTTAAAAAAGCATCATCACAATTTTCCTGCTCATGCCATCGCTCTAAAAACGCCTCATCAAAAATGCCGCCATTTAAATAGCCTTTCAGCCAGAAATCCAGGAAGCCAATGAGCCTGCCGACCGATGTATCTTGTAATGCCTTTGGCAAAACGGGATAGTTAAAACCCTTTTGATTAATATGCAAACTAAAAATCGGCAGGGTCTTTTCTTTGTGATAGGCATTGTAAAGTTCATGCTGAACCTGATTAAACCACTCATCAGAAACAGACATTTTGTCCTCGGGAAAGCACAGATAGAAATGATCGGTAACTGCATGCGCCTCACTGTTGAGGAGGTTCTCAATGAGGGATACCTCAGAAGCGACACCACCAATTTCCCCGGATGCCTCCATTTGAGAATAGACTCTGTTGACTATATTATACGCGTTAAAGCTACTGACCAGATTGGTTGCCATAAGCACATGCGAAAAATCTGCCAAGCCCGATGTTTGGAAATAAGCGCTATTCCAGGAAGACGTTGATAAAGAAACTTCACGGTAAATCGCCGACTCAATCGATGGCGACATGAAGCCGTAGCGCAGCTGAAATTCCCTGACCGCCTGTTGTTGCGCACTCCAGGTCATCATTGAAAGATTATTAAATGCGAAATAACGCGGCTGATAAGATAAATTAAACTGGTTACTTGTGCAGATGAATTGCTGGAAAGAGGTATTTTTAGAATGTAGATTAGTCGCCTGATAACGGGCGGTGTTCGTTGACGCCTGTTGCTGTGCTGCCTTCTTTTGCTCTGCTTTTGGCGATGCAGGCATATTTCGGCCGTTTAACCAGCCAAATGTGGCATGGCAAACATTCCGGGTAACTTCGCCAAGCGGCTTAACGATTGGAGCAACCGCGTCAGACGCTAATTTTGCCCCGGTTAATCCCCCAATTATGGCGCCAGCTCCTTTAACATAGGGATTGGGTACAGGCCCGCCAGCGGCAAGACCACCAACAGCTGCTCCGCGCACTAACCCCCATGTCACGACCCCCGCACCAGCCCCCACTTCGACAACATTCTTGAGCCCATTGCAAACCAGGCTTTCACCAAAACCGTATTCGGTATCTTTAGCAGCATCCGATACAACCGTTGCCGCCCTTGAAATTTTTCCTACATAAGGAATACTTTCTCCAACAGCTTTGGCACTTCGGTTAACCTGCCTTGCAGAGTCTGCAATGACATCAGCGGCTTTTCCAAGATTCTCACGTAAAGGGGTTTGGTTATCGTTTTTTTCTTTCTTTTCATTCATGGTAGGCTGACTCTTTTAAAGTGCTGAGGTGTGAATTTACTTTGCAAACGGATCTTTAGGGAAGGATTATTTTAAACCAGGGTGCGATAAAAAAATACCGTAGAACTACGGGGTTGACTATCCTTCTAAAGCTGCTATCTGCCGAAAGGCCACCAGAGCCAGTCTCTTTCAGTGTTAGAGTTTCCACCAGAGCCAGAGTTTCCGCCAGTCCCAGAATCGCCGCCAGTGCCAGAGTTTGTCCCTTGAGTAGCATTACCTCCTCGACAAGCGGAAGGACGATATTTATCAGAAAGTGTTCCGGCACGACAATCCCTGGTAATTTCGCCTCCGGGCTGTACTGTTTGAGTTAGTATAATCGTTCCATTAGTACATTTGGGGAACAAAAGTTTTCAAAGCTCGCTAGTTTATTTTATTAATCTCTTCGTTGTTAATTTATACAGCATGCGGAAATGAAGCTTTCGTAAGTGTCTGTTTAAATAGCTCTGTTGTGTATTGGATAATAAATGAGTCCACCCTTCCTTTATGACAGTACCAACATAAATTAATGGTCTCGTTAAAACCTGCTAATTTAAGTTTTACTAATTCCGGATCACAATAATGCAATGGCAATACACTCCAGCACAATCCTGCCTTTACTAATTTGCTTAATGCTTCGAATGAGTAAAGCTCATGCTCAATCATCAGAGGTAATTCAAGTCTGGTAAATATTCGATCCAGCCGGTCGCGTACTGAAAAACCTGACGACGAATGTACACAAGGGTATCTGGTCGCCAAGCTGGATCCCAGGGATTTTCAGGCGAAGTTAAAGGCTGCCAAAGCAGAATTCATGCGCGACAAGCAAAATTATCAGCGCGCTATCGATGGGTAGCTAACGGCCAAACGGTTATCTCGAATCCATGGCGAAGTACAGCTCTTACCTGAAAACCTTTCCTTTCCTCCCATCGCGATTACCGGCAGTCAGGGGTTGGTGATTTGGGTTTGTTGTAACGCATGTGATTCACCAGGCAATCTAAGTGGTTACAGTAGCGAACATATCCAGAAAAAACCCATGATGGGAAGAGAAATGCTCTCTCCCAATTAAAAATTTTGCTATAAAGGAATTGCCCTGCAATTTAGGTAACCTTTTCTAAACGGAGATTAAATGAAAAACGGAGTCTTATTTTATGTTGAGCATTATTGCAGGTTCATCGGATCCCAAATTGATTATTCGTTCAGTGGCTCTTTATATCACATTGATAGAAAGGAATTTGGGCCCTATAAAACAATGGGGAATAAACAAAATTTGATTTACAACACAATTAATGACCTGGCAGCTGAGCATGACCACTACGCTTGCATTCGTTTAATGCTTCAATATCGTATTGGCGACTGTGGGGATCAATCCGCCTATTTATCGGCCCTGCTATCCAATACCACTTACTTATCTAAACGCTATAGAGTGTTCTATGCAGCCTATGAAAGCGAACGGGTCAATCACGGCTTTGTACTCATGGTTCCACGTTCTAATCAATTACTTCAAAGCGATCCGTTTCAAAACAAGACCGGCCCAATGATTGTCGATGCTGAATTATTTTTAGATAATGAAGCCATTATTGTTGCTGATCCCTGGCAGAATAAAATTTTTCCCAATGGGATAAACCAATCGAATAATCCCTTTAATTTTACATCTGAAGTTAGTATTTCAGCGCAACAATGGGTTTTGCAGGAGTTTAAAGTCTCTAACCGTTTTCGGCAGCTTCAATTGCATTGCCTTGACTCTCTGATAGAAGGTTTTGACTGTCTTGATAGAACAGTGAAGCTAGAAATTAGAGATACTGTCAATTATCAAAAGGTCTTAATCGATTCAGCAGCACGACCCGATCAAATTGAATTGACAAGAATATTGCTATGTAATATTCCATTTATACCCCTCTCCACAACTCCCGACGATGTGTTAAAGCAAGCAAAATCCACCGCGATACTGGCTGATAATTGCACCGGACTGGAGCTGATAAACGCCTTCATCGCTCACAAAAAGAATTGGAAAAAACAAGCAAACACAATAAAGCGCGAATGGGATTCTTTGATGAAACCATTGTGGGTGAAGATCCGCTCTGTAGCAACACGTCAGGCGAAACGATATCGCTAATAAAAAATTGAGATAAAGGTGGATATCAATTGAATTAACAACGAATAGCATTTTCTCTTTCGTCAGTCTTAACGCCAATCCCGACTACACGGGGCAGTTATTCTTTAGGCGGGCAGGATAGTAATACCAGGAGCCGATAAAGAAATCGTTTTGTATGGGAAGAATGTAAAGTTTTCGGCAGGCGTAACGGCCCGTAAGGTGATTTTTCCTAAACCGGGCGTTAAGCCATCCGCCTCCGGCCTTGGCTTTTGCAATCTCCTCCTGAACGACTAAAACGCCCAAATCATCTTTATACAACCATTGATTAGTTCCTATCATTTCAGGATGAATAGGGGAGGCGAGCACTGTACCATCCAGTTCAATGGCAAAAATCTGACTTGAATTTTTTTGAAACGCATTCAACGCCGCCTTTTTTCCCTTTGTCTCGATTAATATCCTGGCTTTTGTCACACGGTTGATGACCTTTTTCTCTTCAATGGTTAAAGATTCCATCGCGAACGTATTCATAGCCGGGAAAGTCGCGAGTAAGAAATAAAAAGTATAAGGCCACTTGCTAAAACTCATTCGATTGCTCGCTCATTAGAATGTGGTTTGTTAACACCACCGGATAACGTTGTAAGCCAGTTCCACCGCCCGGCCAGTGGTCGGAGTCACTGGAGACCATTGATCAATAGTCTACGCTATCCGACCGGGGCTTGGAACATGGAAACTAGTTCCTTACTTTCTTCAGACTACCATTCCAGGAATCACCAAACCGTTTGCTTAAATGGGCCTGGTGCTCAACATCTGTTTTCATCGATTTGAGTGGTGGAACCATCCTCCAAGCGTAGGGTAATATTAGACAGAACATGAGCCTCCTTGTTTTGACAATACTGTGTTAGCCTTTGCCTGACTCGGGCCTCACCACAATTTTCAGCGTTGCGTTTACGATTTCGCCCGGCAGCATAACCCACTACCAGACCTATAAAAAATACTGACAAGAAAATAAAAATATCCACATCAACCACACATCCTACCTCCAATAAGACTTTAATTGCATCCTTGCGGTGAGTTCCCCCTAAAGCGTTTATCGCGCGTCATTCGAAAGGGCCATTGCAACTTAAACGCTTATTGTTTGAAAAGTAAACGATACCGCAAGGTGTCGGTGCTAGCATTCAACAGAATGTAGAGTTGGCCATTGAAGAGCAGGGGTTCTATGGATGAAAAAATTTGCTACAATCGCTTTCTTTTTTGGGCAGGCCTTGCATGTCAAAATCGATAGTTCTAGCCGCCATTCGAACCACCGGTTTAAAAATAACCCAAGACCGTATTACTGAGATTGCATTAAGCCGATATCACCCCGATGGGAAAAGAGAGTGTTGCAGCATAATCATTCCCTCCTCTTCACCCGAAACAGGGTTCGCACTCAGTGAGGCACAATCCATCGCTGATTGGTGCGCAGGCAGCATTCTGTTGGCATGGAATGTGCGTCTAACCCATAGTTTCTTGAAAAACACCCTGCAAGGACAGGGATTAGCCATTCAGTGTAAGCAGCTCAATTTGGATGCATTAACGCTGCATTTGCTTCCTGAATCGCCTCTTCAGTCTTTAGAGGACCTCAAAGCGTTTCTCAATTGGAATGAATCATTACAACAAGCCATTGATGAACGGGATTTATTAGATGCTTATCTTTTGTATCTTTTCAGACGTTTTGAAAAGGGTACTGTTTGGGAAGTAATTCATGGTCTGGCGAAACGGCGTAGTTCCCCGCCTAAATTAAAAACCGATATTTCAACCATTCCTAATGCTCCGGGCGTCTATCTTTTTTATGGTGAGCATAGTGAGTTACCTATTTATATCGGTAAAAGCATTCGGCTTCGTCAGCGCATTTTGTCTCATTTTCAACAAGACCATTGTTCTGAAAAAGAATTCAAAATGGCACAGCAAGTCGCGTGTATCAAATGGATAGAAACCCCTGGTGAGCTCAGTGCCTTATTATTGGAGTCCAAACTGATTAAAGAGCAGTTACCGCTTTATAATCAAAAACTACGACGAAAAAAACGCATTGTCGGGTATCAACTCAAGACCAATGTTCTGGGCTATCTGACGCTGCACATTCACACGCAAATGGTCATGGAGGATACCGAAGAGGAGACTGTACTGGGTGCATTTACCAGTGTCCATGCCGCCAAGCGCCACCTGGAACGATTAATAAAAAGCTATCAATTATGTCCCAAGCTTTGTGGACTGGAAAAAACAAACAGTGTCTGTTTTTCATTTCAGTTGGGCCGCTGTCTTGGGGCTTGCAATGAAGAGGAGGGGGCCTTGTCCTATAATAAACGAGTTCATGAGGCGCTTACTCTCTTTAAAAACGCAATCTGGCCTTATCCTGGCAGCATTGTGATTAAAGAACAACACCTGAAGGGCGCACAGTGGCTTTTGTTTAATCAGTGGCGCTATCTGGGAACCTTCGATAATGAGCAGGACTTAAACGCTTTCACAGGGAACTTGCACGCAGTCGATTGGGATAGGGATACGTATCGAATTTTAAAGCAGTTTTTAAAGGAAGAACGGCCCCAGGATGAAGTAGTGGTTCTATAGGGGTTAAACTTAGCATTTATTAGGGTGACGTTTAAGAGTAGTAATCCACATCCTTGTGGAGGGCATCTTCCTGATGCCGAGACAAATTCCGTTTATGACGTCCATTGTCTTTACTCTTGTAAAATAGAATAGTCAAAGAAAAGACAAAAAGCAGTAGGTAATCCGCGCAGTGATTTGTAAGACATTTCTCAAATAAGAGGAATTAGCGATTACAACGTGGTGGCCAATTCGATTGTGATGAAGCCTAATGCGAAGTAGTCCTATGCTGCTGGTTGTTCAATTGAACAGCATCTAACAGGGAATTGAAGAGGGTAAGCCGGGTAGCTCTATAATTTATTTCTTAGATTAGGATGTGGCCGTGGGAAAAGAAAACGCTTGCCCTCTCTGTTCTTCTGTAGCTACTTCATTGATCATTTCTTCCATTGTTGAATCGATTACGCCGTCATTACGGCATTGGAAATACCAATCCCAAATCAAACCAACGACATTGCTTCTATGGGTTCCCAATTGAAGAGTAAATTACCCGTGGGTAGGCGTTTACAGGCCAGTTGGGTAAAGTGAATATCAGCGGGAATATTCATTTGAATTGCTTTCATAGAAAATAAGGGTTATTAGTTTTATTTTAGGGTATATAGGGCTGATTGCTAAAGCAAGTTGATTAATAAACGCCATTCTCAACTTTTCAACAGTTGCTCAAATTAGTAGAGCCCCTTACTGCTAAGAATCAAAAATATCGTATCGTGAGTCATGTGAAGCCTGTTCAGCAGCTCCTGTTGCAATCAATCCTTGCTATAATATGAATCAAAATAACAAAATATGCACCAATATGATCGAGCTTCCCTTAAGAGAACCACGTAATCCTCGGTACCTGTATATCGGTCCAGACAATACGCTCCATGTATTCATGCCCATCGTTGGCGGCACGAGCATTGGGACAGACAACACCTGTAAAGCGGTGTATTCGCTGCAAGAGTTCTTTGGCAAAGGCTCTAATTCAAACCAGAAAGCAACACTCAAGGGTGAGCTGTTGGCGTATCGGGAGGCATTAGAGCATGACTTAGGTCTTTTAGGAAGCGAGACACTTTTGGCGCAACAAAAACAAGAACGACTGACGCAGATTAAAGCCTATCTTGAAGTGCTCAAAAATTTGGAGCACCACTCAGAATTAGACTGTTTGAACTCAGGTTTTCCGAGCTATCCCAGACCTTTGGAATCGATGATGCAGAGCCGCGAGCGCTCCAATGTCTATGCCATGGTGCTGCGTCCCACAGAGGAAGATGGTTACCTTCGATTAGAAGCGGCCAACCCTGTTTTTTCCATGGCTCACAAGAGTATTGCCCGAAACATCATGACTACAGTATCTCCCTTGCAAGAAGCACTCATACAGGCTTATAGCCCATTAAACCTCGAAGCCAAAGGCTTGAAATTTCAAGCCATGCGCAAGACGATGAAGCAATCAGGCATTTCTCGTGCGCCTGTTGATTTTGAGCACTTAAGGGACGTTTTTCAAAAGCACCTTAAAGCACTGATGGATGATGAGTCGATTGATTTAACACACACAGCTGATGGTGAACTGGTCGATCAGGCATACATTGATAATGCAATGGTCTTTAACGCGCAAACCACAACCCCCCAAGAGTATATGAATGCCTTATTGGGGTTTTGTGTTCCTCATCTCTTTACTACAGCCCTTGAATCGCCATTCGATACTCTGGAGAATGCAGAGCGCTGGTCTGTTGCCACCCAATTTTTAGTAGGCCTTATCAATATCCATGGTCTGACTCAAGGCCACTTGAGTGCTGAGACCAATTGGGGCCGGATTCTGGATGAGCATCCTGATTTAAGCCAGAGCCTTGCCCAAACGCTGGCCGAAGCACAACAAGCCAGGGATTCGATTGAATCAGTCTGTTTGTGCTGGATTAATGCCCATGCTCACGAATTAAGACTTAACGCGTCTTTCAATCCCCAAGAGCTGGAGCAGATTAAAGAGGACTTCGCTACACTCTATACACACATTGAAGATTCCCCACATTTCGATGAGTTTCTCCTATTCCGCCACGACCGAAAAGGAGATTTTGTCACCCATCAAGCCTCTATCTGTACGAGCTTTGCTACGTTTGCATGCCATCCTCTATTGGGGTTGGCCAAAGAAGTGACTCAGCCACTGGAACGAGCACAGGCAGCACTTACCACCTTGGGCGCTCAAATTCCCCATAATCCAATGCCTGAGGAAAAAATAACGCTTGATGTAACCCACATGTCGCTCCCCGAAGTTCAGAGTGTGTACGAACGAATCGCCACCTATAAAGACCCACAGGTGCAAGCACAACTCCATACTCAGCTCAAACAGGAACGTCCCGACTTCAAGCCCCAAATTAATGCTAAACAATTCCTGCAGTGTGTGGCTTTCGGGCAACAAAACGAAGCACAAGCCTTGCTCAACGAAGACATGGATAGAGTTCAGGAACTGCTTCTGGCAGACAACACGTCGTTTACAGACTACTCAGGAAGAATCTTTACTTGCACTGCTTATGAGTATGCTTATTGGGCTAGAGACACCCATATGTGCCGGATGCTCGAAAAGTACATGGACAATACGACCCAACACGAGCTGTTACAACGAGTTCAGCGCATTGAAGAACTCGTAGGTGAGGGGCTATTCAAAGCCCCAAGAGGACTGGCCTACACCCAAAATGGGAAAGAACACCGCAGTGCTCATTTTGATTTAACCCCTCTGAAACAAGCATTAAATACTTATATTGAAGCATACGATAAAAGCCCCAAACAAACCGATGACGACTGGGATGCTTTAGACAAGCTCTGGGTAAAGGTTGGGTTGCCACAGCGTGATGTACCTGCACATATCGCACAGGAATACTGTCACCCTAATCGCTCCTTTGAGGAGGTATCCAGAAATCCATCTTTATTGGATGCGACGAACCCGAATAATTTGGTGCGAAAGCTTAAATTTTATAATTGGGATACTGGCGCAAATGATTCATGGTTTACTCCTGATTCTAATTCTTCTAATTCTGGTTTGGGCTTTTCGTTTGCAATATTACGGGGGCGGGGGCGGGCGCGGGGTGGGCGGGAGTGGGGCGGGGGGGCGGACATGGAGTTAGCGGCTATAGAAGCCATTGATAAAGCGAGAACAGACGACCTTAAACAGACTCTTGCCAATCTGGCTGCGCCATCATCCCTGCAGGTTGATCCATTCTTTGCAAGTTAATCAAGAGAATTTCGGCGCCTATACCCGCTATTTGCGGGCCATAACAGCTGCGGATTAATTGGATTAACAAGGTTTGATGACTAAAGACTTGACTTGTTCTCACCCACCAACGTGACCACGCAGTCAAGTAGTTTCTGATTCGTGGAATAAAAAAATCCATCAATAACCATAAGCCGAACTTGTTCACGCGCCTTTCTGATTGTCCTTGTGTGAGGAACAATGGTGATTGGCTCACTATATTCTTGATTTGGCTTTATCGAGTTGTTATTACCCCCCATTTTGACTAAATAACAAACAATAGTCATCCATCAATTGGGCATTGACGGCCATTTCGCGAATATCCTGCGTCACATTAGTGTGAAATCAGTACAAATAGAACTTTCCCCATCAATGGGCCAGAATAAATGCTTGATATCACAATGTTTATAAAGATTTTTTCCTTTTAAAAGGTCATTTAAGAAATTTTCTAAGCCAAGAGTACCGAAATACGTGTGGCCGGGATCGCCATAATGGCTAAAAAAGGATCCAGATAGACGCCTAAGAGGACTTTTTTCGGTTATAAAGTACAAAGGCCAGAGAATAATTTTTCGAATCAGATAGCCTTTAAATCCTGGCCTTTTAGCAAAGAGAGCAAATTGGGTTTCTTCTTTCCATTGTCGAAAACCTTTCAGGACAATCAGTGTTATGCGTAGATTGATTAAGATCCCCAAGAGGTAAATGACAGCAACAATTTCGAAGGCTCCCATCTCTTTATCCCGGTAACACGTTGTGACGGGGGATTCTAACCAAATAAAGAGACTCAATCAATTCTCTCCACTGTTAGCTTCTTTTCTGAACGATGCCTGCATCGTTTGAGCAGGCATGAAACGCTTCACTCTCAACAGTATTGCTAATTGTTTTTAATCTGTCTTAAACTCGAACCCAATATTTCATTGCTACTCTGAAAGCTTGTCTTTGTTATGGCTTAAGCCCGCAGTTTGGAAGCACACCAGTTTATGGATTAAATACTATGAAGACGATTGTTTTTTTTGCCGATGCGGTCGGGCAGGCGTATAACTGTATTGCCATTGCCCAAAACATTCCCAAAGATAATTTCAAAATCATTTTTGTGGCGGACAACTCCTTTGCCGGTATGTTTTCTAAATATGGTTTTACAGAGCATTTGCTGGATATTCATGGAAATGATGAGGAAAGCCAAGTCGCTCAGTCCTGGTCCAATGTAGTACATGAAAATAATGCGGCGCATCGTCTGCCCACTATTGAACAAATTGATACTTATATCACTCCTTATTATAAAGCCATTGTGGAGGGGGCAATTAAAGCGAACCCCTTGCTTAAAAAAGCGCTCGCCGAAATTAAGCCTGATCTTATCTGCTTTGATGATGTAGTCCTTTACCCGGCATTTAAACAGCAGGGCTGCCCATGGGTGCGTATTATTTCCTGCAATGAATTGGAGGTGCCTGATCCGAAGTTGCCGCCCGCATTATCAGGTTACAGTACTTCTGACTCTACTCTGTATGCGCGTTTTAGGTATCAATTTCTAGCATCCATTCAGCCAATCCATGAACAGTTCAATCAGTTTTTGGCGGATCATCATGAGAAACCGTATCCTAATGGACAGTTTCTTGAGCTGTCCCCTTTTCAAAATCTGTTTATCTTTCCTCGCGCAGTCGCTTATTCCCGCTCTGAGGCATTACCTTGGAATAAAGTAACTTATTTAAATGGCTGTGTCCGGCAGGAGGCTCCCTATGTCATTCCCTCTTTTGGTGTATATGATAATTTTCCGCTGATTTATATTAGCTATGGAAGCATGTGTTCTGCGGAAACAGAATTATTTAAAGCGCAGATCGCCGCGTTTGCCGAAAAGCCCTTTCGGGTATTGATGAATGTGGGAAACAATCTGGAAGCTTATTCTCAGCTCCCGGGAAATGTCAGGATTAGTAATTTTTTTCCCCAGCCCGCTGTTATTGAGCAAGCAGATCTCGTTATTCACCATGGTGGAAACAATACATTTAATGAGGCATTATTTTTTGGAAAACCTTCTATCGTTTTACCTTTTGCCTGGGATGGTTTTGATAATGCCATGCGGGTCAAGGACTTAAGTCTGGGAGTGCATCTCAATCGTTACACTTCAGATCCTGAAGCACTGCCAAGAATTGCCCAGCAATTGATAGAGGATAAAGAGTTGTCGCAACGTTTGTTAGAAATAAGCCTCGAGATGAAAAAAAATCCGGGCACTGTGCAGGCAGCACAAGTGTTGCTGAATTTTATTAAGCCACAAAAAATACCAGAATGGTTTCTGGGGAATAATCGATTCAGCCATTACCATTCTGCATTGGCGAAGCCTGTGCAGCAGAGTTCAAAAAGGGAAGAGTCTGCATTGGGCTATGAGTGCTCCTGCTAGGCTAGGGCGCTCTACGGCTCATTTGTTTTCCTTGGTAGAGACATTGAAAGAGAGGAAGGTCGGATTTCGCTCGCTATGTGATGGGGCAATTGATACAACTACTGCTTAAAGTTATTGCGGCAAATAGGATGCATCAGGACAAACATATTGCCATCGAAGAAATTTGTAATCTTTAAAGATATCTAGGCCTAGCTTGTATCGATACCTGAGTATGTAGAGATTAGAAAATGTAAGGGGGTCTTAAATGACAAAACCAGACAGACAGTTTTAGTAAAAAAGTGTGTATTACTTTATGAATTCATCAATTCCACAGGGGAAAGTCCTTAAATGTGAATGTTAGCCAACTGATAAGCGGTGTGTTCATAGCAAAGTAGGGCTCCTCGGGTTAAACAGGTAATGGTTAAGCAAGAGACAAGAAGAGAGTGGAAATTGAAGAGGTCAACCCCAAAATTTTCCAGGGTAGGGCACCGGCTTAGGAGTGAATGATTAACACAGACGATGACTCAATTCATAGTCCATTCGAGCCATATTATCGTACATCCCTTTTTTCTCAGTAAACGGTCGTTTTTTGAAGGCGTTTCTTATAACGCGAGCTTAACATAATAAGGCTCTCAGGAGTATTGTAAACCCATCTAACTAACATATAATTAGAAACTTATTGAAATTGAATATTAATAACATGACAGAGAATACCAGCCGATTAATTGGTTATGCACGCGTAAGTAATTTGGACAAAAACTTTTATCTGACTGTTGAATTTGAGCAGAATATCTTTCTTTCAATTTTTTAAGGAGAAAGATTAAGGAATCAAATGAGGACCTTTGAAAACAAGGCCTTTCAAATTACAGTATTTTCTGGGATTGTGCCAAAATTGTACGTTCGAATGTGGCTCTGTTTCAATGAAAGGAAGCCCAACGTCTCGAACAGAATCGAATTTTGGGCTTCACTTCGTTAAGCTTACATTTTATGCGATAGGTAATCTCTTTCACTAGGAGTTGATGATCCACCTATCTGAGAATAGGGGACAGTTTTTACCTCGGAAATGCAAAGCGATAATTTATTGTATTGGGATTCGTCTAATAATTGCCTATTCTTTTGAGCGTACTGCTCTACCTTTTCACATATTTGCTCAAACAAGTGCACATCGCAATGTATAGTCATGTTTGTAACGTATAGATATAGCGTATCTTTTGGAGGATTAAAAAAGACTGGATCTTTTACAGCCTTTCTATTGAAGATAAATGGATATTGGTCAATAAGTTGTCTTTGATCATTATTTCTAACAATCTTTAACAAATGGACAAAAGGAGTCATATCATCAGCTTGAAGCATTTGTGAGATTAATTTATCCACAAATAACTTGCTGCAAGCTAGTTCCATGTCCTTAGGAGTGTTGTCATGCACGAGGATAAAGTCCAGTAGCTTAATGGATTCAGCAGGATTTTGAGAAACCTGCAGCTGCTGCTTTAAGAACCGGATAAATCGAAGCCATATATCGCTTTTCTCTCCGTTGAGTCGATTTTGGATTATAGTAACTGAGGCTAATAAGCGAGGAAATATTTCTTGTTGCAAGATCATTTGATAACCATGGATATGCTTATCTGCAAGTCGACTGTGAAATTCCTCTAAAAAGCTGAAAGCATTACCTGGTTTACCTAACAGGCTTAGAAGATTATCTTCGGGACAATTTCCAAAAACAACTCTAAAAAATGACAAATAATCTTCTTGATTTTGGTAGTTAAATAATTCATTGAGATCTTCAGTAGTTGATTCTTTGTAATTGATGTATTTATAGGGTATTTGATCTAGAGTTCTGAGCCATTTAGTGTCTTTAAGCTGACGATAGAAGAGATTAATATGCGCTAATGTCAGATTGGATTCTTTTCTAAAAATAGTTTCGAAAAAACGCCGACTTTCATTTTTTAAAATTGAGATATAATCCTCTGGTTGAATTTGTGACAATAGATATCTGGGCGAAATTGCTGCCAATGCAGGCCAGAAATGTTTATGAGGAGTAATTGAATTGTGAGCGACAAGTAAAGTGTATAATGCTAGCTCCAATTTAATATCATGCTCAAAAAATCGGGTGATTTCCGGTAAATAACTTGGAAAGTCTTCTCCAAGGCTAAACGATAAGACTTGAATATCTTGTGGAGAAGGAATATCATTTCTATCAACGAGTTGCAGGATTCCAGTGAATACAATCGGACGAATAGCATTATCTAAAAATATCGTCTCCCTTATTGCATTGAATTGAAAAGGGGTTGTGAATAATCGGGCATAAGGAAAATTTTGAAATACAGATTTTTTATCTTCAACGGTTCCCTGCATAATGGACTGTAGAAAAAAGAGGCTGCCAGGTTTCATCTCTTGAGTTGTGTATTCAAGCTGGTTGATAAACTTGTTCTGTGCTTCAGGCGGGATGGTTCTTATTAATTGGCAAAGTTCATTAAAAGTAGCTACATGATTCTTGAAACCCTCTAATTCAACAATCGATATTAATGAATCATGAGAAAATAGGCTTAAGAGATTTGGCAGTATATCGCGATGGGTAGATAAAATGATGGATTTCAAATGACTAAAAAAAACAACCTGATAAGACTTTGGTATTGTCATTAATAAATAAAATAGATCTAAAGAATTGGCGAATAATGTCAATAATTCATCTTGGTTAAAATGGGTTAATAACCAGTCTAGGAAGACTATCATCGAATCATCTTGTCCTTTTATGGTACCCCACATCTGAATATTAATAGCAACTACTGGTGATGTTTCTGGGTCAAGGAGAAGAGAGTTTCTTCGCAAAATCGCGGTGAGTTCGTTGGAAGAAAACAAACAGAGAAATTTCCTGCGATATGCAAAGGTCGATAGCTTTACAGCCACTAACTCACTCACTACTGCCTTCACAATGGAATTGCGCAAGGGAGTAAGCTTGGGATGTTGCAACAAAGAATCAATCAAATCGATTAATTGTTGATCTTGATAGGGCATATAAGCGAAAGCAAGTTTAAAAAATTTCTCATTACAATATTGCTGAAGATCCTCCATTTCATAATTTGCGAGTATCGAAGACCAGTCATCCCTTGGTATAGCTTGCAAGAGCATAAAAAGAAAACCAAATACAGGTGTACTAGAGAAGTCTCTAGCATCCTTAACCATATCGCTGATAAGGTTTTCAGAATAGACTAGAGAGGAAGAATAGGGAAGCTTACCTAAAACTGCCATCAAGCCATTTCTCAATAGATAATTAAAACCATACTCTAGTGCACAAGAATAGATATCAACCATTTCGGTAATTATTTTTTCAAACAAATCATTGGGCTCAAATAAAGCAACAAGGGTTGTATAATTAAGAAACTGAATAATATCCTTTCTTTCATTTTCTGGAAAAAGCATTAACATTTGCGAAAAATGAGTAACACTTTGATGGTGCCTCGATACAAAATCTTGGCCGAAATTGAGTAATAGATCTCTTCGACTAGAAGGTTGAGTTTGTTCCAATAACAGATAAAATGGATTAAGGGTATACCTTAAAATATTAATAACGGTAGGTTTTGTCCGCTTTAAAAGTTCTATTTCCTCGAGATCTGAGATAGTGATATTCTGATAACCTCGATTTTGTAAAAAACACTCACTATCAGGATGAAGTTGTTCGATATAATTTGATAATTTTTCTAATTCGAGAGGAGCATCAAAATCAAATGAATGCTCAATTTTTCTGGTATTTATAAGATGTTTAATATAAGCATTGAAAACGACTTTTGGTAATGAAAGAATCTCGTATATATTAGAAACATTATCTAAATCTTTCTCTGCAAATAATTGCAGTAATAGCGACTCATCAAGCAAACTTAGTAATTGCGGGAAGCGCCTTTGTGCCTCAGCCGGCTCAAGTGCATTAGCCAATGATTCAAGGGATTTTATTCCTCCAATTATTCGAATCAGTTTATTTTGCTCCGCGGAAGAAAGTTCTATCAATGCTAAGAAAACACCGCAAAACTCATAAGGTAAACTGATGATGTAGTCAAATCCACCTATCTCTTGATAAACCCTCTCACTGCCATGCCCATGAAGTGCTGCAAGGAACATTCCAATTTCGACTAAATTTTGCACAAGATTAAGCAACATGTCTTTGCCGCCTAACTGCTTATACAAAGCATAACGTTGCTCTAAATTTACTGAATTAATAAGTTTGATATATTGAATAAATGACTTTGGCTTAATTAATTCCATTTGAGTAAATTGCGATTGGACAAGATAATAATCTGTTTCATCTGCACCCAATGCCTTTAAACTATCGTTATGATTGAAGAAGCGTTCTTTAGCGGACTGCGGGATAATGGCAAACACTTTTTTGTAATCATCAACTGATTTAATTAGCGCGCAAATCTCGTCAAAACTGAAGAGATCATTAGAAAAAATATCTATCCTCTGGTGTAATAAAATGAGTTTATCTATAGAGGGAACAATCGATTTTAGCTCTGCCAATCCAATGTGATCGATTAATATTTTTTGTTTTTCAAAAGATAAATTAGTTAAAACAATAAATAGGGCTTCATTTTTGGATAAATCCTCTCTCAATGTGGTTAAATCAAGTGTGCTTAAAGTGTCAAGAAACTGATCTTCATTAAATAATGAAAAAAATACCGCAAGATTAATTGGGCTATGGAGAAGTTCCTGGAATTCAGCTGCAGGGATAATACGACATAAATGAAGTCTTCTTTCTGGCCTTAATAAGGTTAGAGTAGTTAAGAAATGGATCGCATTGTCGGTTACCTGATATTCAAACTTTTCTTTAAATTGCTTTAATAACTCATCCCAGTTCTCAGGGTTAATAACATTTACAATGTGCGCTAAAGTAAACAATCGATATTGCTTTAGAATTCCTATTAAAAATGGATGATATAAATCGAAAAAACGCCCCCAATCGTTTGGTGGAATTTTTTCCAACAATGCGGAAAATAAAATTTCATTCTCCAGGAAATAATAAATAAATTTTTCTTCAGTATTTATACAAATACGAATGCGATTCTTTGGTGGCAACTTTTCCAACAATTCCAGGAAATTGAGTGGAGTAAATTGTTTGATAAAACGACTTTGTAATAGTTTTATGGTTTCGTCTGATAGATCGTCTAAATCAGTCAGATAAAATTCTTGAAGTTTTTGAATAGTATCGAGGTCTGATTCAATAAGTTCATTAATTATACTATTTCTCAGTTCAGTAGAATTGATATATGGAAGTATTTTAATTTTATGGCTTAGATCCAGTGTGAGTTTATCTTTTAGCGCACTATATATTTGTTCACAAATGCTAGGTAATTGAATCGACTTGAAGTAAGTCAACAATTCCATTGGACCAATGAAATCAAGACAGCTAATTACTGTAGGTAAATATTGTGAAAAACGAGAATCTCCTAAATACTTAGCGATACCAATAAATAAGCTGATCGGATTGACCTTGCCGTTATAATCAATTAAATAAGATTGTCGCCGCATCTCTGCTAAGAAAACTTGCTCTTTTTCTTCATCGCTGAGACTTGCCAGCCAGGGGGAATCTTGGAAATACTCGCGAAGGAGTCTTGCAGTCTGACGTAAGCTTTTCTCTAAGTGCGTATCTAATTTTTCTTCTTCACTCTGATATAAAAACTCAATTTTTTGCTTGGTGTTAGTAAGTAGTAATGATAGATATTCCAGCATTTTAAATTCTTCATTAGGGAAAGAAAATTGCTGAAGTACTACATCAAATTCATCCTTGAACGGGTTGTATACCGTCATCTCATCCAGAATGGACAAGAAATATTGCTCTTTTACTAAAGCCTGGAATCTCTCTTTAATCTGCAAATAAAAGCCTTCTAAAGATTCATCTTCATATTTTGCTTTATAGATGGTTAATAATTTTTGAAATGAATATTCATTTAATACAGCTCTGATACAACTGTTAATGTCATTAATGATTAACTGATCCAGATCAGTTTTATCTAACACAAGTACTTTTGGATAAACACCATTGAGAGAGGAAATAATCCCATTGACAAGTCCATGAGGGCAACTTTCTAACTGAAATCCGTATTCATTTTGTAGAACATAGAGGTTACGAAATAATAATAGTTTCCGACTAATAATTATTTCATCTAATACAGCATCTTGTTTATCGATGGCAGTTTTCTCTAGTAGTTCCTTTTGTTCGGAGGTTAAGCTATTTTTGTCATTGATTGCACTCCAAACCAGGTTCATTACCATTAAAAGGGTTTGATTTCCTAGATGCGAAAACTGAGTTTCTATCTCATGAATTCGTTTAAATGCGATTTTAATTGTTTGACATTCTAATAAGGAGAAATGTCTTTTAAACTGGATAAAATCCTGTTCCCAATCAGAATCAGTAACTTCATATTTCTCTTGTAAAAAATTGACAGCAGCAAGAGCTGTTCTATTAACCACCGTATCATGGGTGTTTTGTGATAGCTCTACAAACGATTGAGCTTTATGGTCTCTTAATAGTTTTTTAATATGATTACCTACAACTGATGGCTCTTCATCGAGAATCAAATCTAATGCTGTTTTATCATTAACGATTTTATTAATAGGGATAAGCATTTGATTATCACTATCCCGTAAATTTAAAAGTAATTGCAAGGCATGAATTTTCTTTGCTCGCACTGCATGCATCAACAAAGTACCTGCAAAATCTTGATGGGAATGTACATCCGCTAAACCTGGTAGATTAGGAGATAGTGTGTTTAGAGTTTGCAGATCCTCATTGTAGATTGCGTCGAGTATGTTTTTCATTGCGTACTTCAAAAGAATAAATATGGCGAATATTAAACCAGTTAAATCGCAATATCAACTTATTGACTTAAAAATGCAAACAATTTAAAATTTTGTTGCATTATGGTGTCAACTGCTTTCAGTGCAAATTTCATCATGTCATCCCGAAATTTCTATAAATGGGATTTGAAGTCTAACGAAACGAAAACGTACGCTAGCTATTCCTCAACTTCTGTTTGCTGCTTCAACGGTCTAAGCTTTCCATTCATCACTTGCTCAGTAAGTGTAAATGAATAATGCCCAAGCATATTCACATGGTTATGGATTAGACCCCCGGCCGGGATCCTGGTAAAAAAGGGTCATGTTCAATTTTTAATCCCTATTAATACCAAACTGTAATGGCATTGTTTGTCGTGACCTGGACAAATCAAAAACACCATAGCAGTTAATATTCTCCCTGAAATACGCTGATAAAATCGATAAATCATCCTTACTATATTTTTTATCATGATGTAATTGAGAATTTTTCTGATATAAACATTTAGATTTTCGCGTAGGGCCCAAGTTTCGAAGGACTAGGCACATAAAAATCATAAGTTTTTGCCCAATCCTTGAACCTTTCTCAGGATACCATTGACCAGAAGCACAGCAGCGATTAAAAAAGGCGGGGAAGGGGGCTCATATTGATATACAGGTGTACCAGCAAATTTATACTATTCGACCTCACAGCTCGTTAAATTACAAGCCACCTTCCATCTTTGCAAAGGAAGCGACATAATGGATTAACCTCTACGCGAAAATAGTGTAGTTTCAGGGTTTAGGTCATTTGCAAGAAAGGTAAGTAGTTTATATAACAGGCAAAAGGGCGTTACTGTGAATAGTCCAAAACTTTATAATGTATATTACATTGAGGGGTCTGATGAAGTTAGACAAGAAGAATGCGCTAACTATTAATTAACACCTCATGAAATTTAAAATGCAACTCATTATTACCATTTACAACATGTTTATTGGTGAAAATAAATTGAATCTCTGTGAAATTGTTAAGTCTATATTTAAAGAAAAAACCTGTTCCGGTCCCAGTTTCACCAATAATTCTAACTGTAGTATAAAGCAATTGTTCTGAAACTGATTTAGGTTGAATTACTATCATATTGACCATCACTTTATTGATCGAATGAACAAGTTAGTCAATATCTTACAAATTGACTAACTGTATTTTGTTGGCATATAAAGTTTTACCCGATAAGTTGTAACAATTGACAACTCAGACTTATCATAATTAATTATGTAACTTTCTAATAATTTTTAATTAATGAGTAATCGATTTGATTTTAAGGAATATTTTTTAAGAATTTGCCGAACCTATATCATCCCGCTATATCCATATTAGGGGGGAAGTCCATCTTTTAATGCCGGTAGTTGGAGGGCAAGAAATTAGCACAGATAATACCTGTAAATCGACAGTGGCTTTGCGCGATTTTTTGAAGGTGGCGCTATTAAAGAATTAAATGCTTATAAAGAGGCACTTGTCTTTGATATTGGATTTGCTTGCAGCAAATAATCCTCAGCGCCTCGAAAAGGAGGAGCGCTTAGTGCAAATAGAAGCCTATATAGTGGCCATTTCGGCCATGCGCCACAAGAATTAATTGTGCTCCTCAATGACATTGCAAAGGATTATGCTTACCAAAATTAGATAAAGTCAGTAGACAACTTAGTTCATTCAATAGTTTTCAATTTTCTTTTTAAATCCAAAAGAGAGTTTAATCCAAGTTTATCCTTTGCATTGCCCAAATGAGTTTCCACTGTTCTAGAGGATATTGACAAATAATTACCCATTTCCTTATATCGGTGCCCATTTTTAAGTAAAAAAAGACATTGTATCTCACGTCTAGTAAGAAGTTTTAAGGAGGAAATTTTAAATATGCGTTTTAAGGCTAAGTGCCTGTAGAATTCTTCATATTTTAGATAGGATAAATTAATATTTACATTTTCAGGCATGTAGGGTCTTAGATGCGGAGGCAAATACAAACGACGATTATCTCCTTCCTGAAAAAGTTGATTAATTTTCTTACTAAAATAATCAGTATATATTTGCAAATCCTTCATATGGTTGAGATAGCGGTTGACTATATCCTTATCCCCTACAAAACCTGCCACAGCCATTACTTCCGTATAATTTTCAAGTTGGTTGATTATATAGAGGATGCTTTCGCACTGACCTTCATTCGCATTTGCAATTTGAAGCTCCCTAAATTTTTCATCGGTACAAAAATTAGTTAAATAAAAAAAAGATTGATAATGCCAATATTCATCGGGTATAGGGGCCATTGGACTACAGTCTAGTTCCAAATACAATTTCGCAAACATAGGATCTGAATGGACCGATAATATGCTCTTATCTGAAAATATCCTGGCATAAGTCATAGCTGACAAGTTATATTCTTTTAGAAAAGGACTAGTTATTTCTTTGGTTTGTGCTGCCGTGGTTAAGGGAAATTCAATGTCAATATCTATTGGCATATTGTCTGGCTACTAATCAGAGTGAATATATTATATCTTATTGTATTTAATTTGATCAATTGGATTCTTCTTATATCTTATTTCACATAACTAACTAGATTTGACAAAAAGTTAATTTGCAACAATACGATTATTACAATCCGGGATTTTCACTGATCCAGTGAACTACACATTGAATTATAGTTTCTCATTTTAAATCAGAGGAGAAATTATGCCTTTGAACACAGAGACCGTTCAATCTTGGCCGATCCAGGAAAACGAAACGAAAAGCTCTCATGATGATCGAAGTGATTCACAGAGTCTGCTCAAAAAAATGGAAAAAGATCACACACAAATGCATCAGGAATGGCAAGAATTTCGTTTAAAAGCTGAAAAGTTATTAGAAAAGATAGCTGATGAACATGTTAAATTAACGAAAGCAATCACTGAACAGTTCAAAAAAGAAGTTGATAATGAACTTTCCATATTTGAGAGTACCTTTGCTGAAGTATCCAAGATGAACACTCCTGGAAATGCATCGGTGAGTTTAAGCAATAGATTTTTTAATAAACTTGCAGAATACGATGCTGAATTATGTAAACATGAGCTTGAAAAAGCTGCATCAGATTCGCTCAGTAAAATGACCATTGGATAACAGGTTGAAACATCTAAATCCTAACAGTAAAAAGACAACTTAAAGAAGGAGCTACAGTTATCTACCTTCCCGATCTCTTCTGGATCTAAGTAAAATTGCAAAGCCGGAAAAACTGCAATATCAGCCCTTTAATTACTATTAGGTCATCCACTTACTGCCATCGAATAAAGGGGAATTTTGAAAAGTATTAATCTTCTTGTGATTTCAAATAAAAATGAGAGTCCGGAAATGCGTCTATACGAAATTTTAGAACAACTAATTAAAAATGATCCCGATCTGAAGCATGTTGACTTCCTCCAACAGCGATTTACTGATCAAGGGTGTGAGGTTTTGGCAGAGGCGTTAAAAGACAATACTAGCGTTGAAAGCATTGATCTACGGAGTAATAAAATTGGCCCCAAAGGCGCCGAAAAAATTGCTGGGATGTTAAAGACGAACAGGAGTATCAGGAATTTAGACCTAAGTTTTAATGACATTGGTGATGAGGGAGTTGAGGCACTTGCTGTGGCATTAGAAACGAACGCCACACTTAAAACGCTTGGATTAGCATCGACGAAAATTACTGCTGTTGGCGCTAGCAAGCTGGCTGAAGCGTTACATATTAATACTGCACTTGAATGTATTGACATACCTTATAATAGAATTGGTGATGAAGGTACTGTAAAACTGGCTGAAGCACTAAAGACTAATAAAACAGTAGTTGAAATTTGGCTGGAAAGTAATGAAATTGCGGACAAAGGCGCGGTAAAATTGGCAGAAGCGCTGCTGGATAATCCTTCAATTTCAGTAATTAAACTATCAGGAAATCAGATATCTGCTGAGGGAGTAGCATCCTTGTTCGAGGCATTAGATATCTCTAAACGGAAGATAGAAGTCAATGTAGTTTTCAATCGTCTTATTTCTGGCTCATGGCATAGGCTTACAGCCTCTCTAATAGCCCATACTCAGCTTACAAAAGTTAATTTATCAGGAAATGAAATTATGACTTTTGGGTCAGAAATGCTAGGAAAGGCCTTGTCATTGAACAGGAGCATTGAGGAACTAACTCTTAGCCAGAATTATATTGATGATACTGGGGCTGAATATTTAGCTCAAGCCTTTAAATGCAATACCACCTTGACCAGGATTGATCTAACTTTTAATAAAATTGGTACTATAGGTCTCAGTAGCTTAATAGAAGGCTCAAAATTAAATTCAAAAATAATCTATATGCCCCTTTGGGGAAATTTATTGACTCGCGATCAGCGTTCGAAGGCGAATGAATTTCTCCAACGAAATGCCAAAATATCTGCACTAGGAAGAACTATCAAATTCTTTATCCAGGCCAGCCTTAGCTTAGATCAGAAACAAGATGAGAAATTAAATCAAGTAAAAGCACAGTTGATGCGATTCGGTGGTGAACTTGGTGCGTGCTTTGAGTATGTTAAAGGCTTGGGCGTGGACCCCATTCATCTTCATCACCAGATAGTTCAATGGCTAATAACATGCTCCCAACAAATCAATTTATTCAGAGTTAGCTATCTTTTGCAGGAGTTCAGACAATTAAATAAGCAAAAAATTCAATTACCAGCCTATCAAGAACTACTTGAGCTTCTACTTTTGGGCTGCTATAGCGAAGCGGCAAATTGCTCCAATCAGAATTCTCGCAAAGCAGACCAATTCTATAAGGAAACTATCCTATTATGTATCGAGGCCAACCATACGAGGTACAATACAATTCTCTGTGAAAGCCTGATTTCTTATTTTACCCCAGCAAAAAAAAGCCATTTCCGAACCCTCAGTTTAAGAGAAACACTAGATAACTTACAAAGTCTTTCCAGCGAAATGAGTGAAGATAAAAAAAATTTCCTAATCGAAATATCTAAGAGCTTGCAATTATCTCAAACTACAAAGGAATCCCAAAGCAATCGATTTTTTCATCCACTAAAAAGACAAATAGCAAACAATAACAGTGCAAATACTACATCTTTAACCTTATGAGTACTTGGAGTTTATAGAATTTTATCAAGCATTTAGTGATACACTTGTTCAAAGTAACGAAAGAAATGGTTATTGACTTTGCAATCATGATGGTACTTGGCCCTGTTGGTGCGGGTATTGAGATGGCTGCTTATGTTAGTGATCGAATCGATTTAGACGAGTATGATCAAGCAGTTTCGACCTATCTTTCAGCAACCTCTCCCACAGATTTGCCAGAAAGTTTGCAGAAAGAGCTCTCCCTGCGCCAGTTTTTAATGGTGGAATCGGGTTGTTTGCCTTATCTTATCTTTGTAAAGGAATCAGCGTGGGTAAGCAAAAGCCAAGCGCTGGATTAACCTTAGTTGTCGACCTGAGTGTTGACAAGATAGGAGTGTAGCACATTTTTTTAAGGCCGCTAAAAATCCTTCAATTTCTTTCAGCCAGAAATATTTGAAGAATGAAGAAATTTTATGAAACACTTTCACCATACCCAAAACTGTCAACACTGTTGACATAAATTATAGTAGTTCATTTTAAATCAATTCACTTTCACCAGATGTCTTATTATTGCTCAACTCATGTGAAGGGAGCGATTAATCGGACTTATCCAGATTTCCTCTCTATTCCATAGAAAGAGAGCTTTATTTCTCCCTACTTTTCAATGGCTTTCATAACCTTGTTGACATCTTCTTCAATAATTTTATTAATTTCTGAAATTTGATCAGAATAACCAACTGATTCAACAACCAAGTCAGCGATTTCCTCGTAAAATGCATCTCGTTCGTGATGTTGTTTTTCTAAAAAGCTTTTCATATCATCTACTGGAAGCGATGGAGTCCGGCCATTTTTCATACGGCCAAGTTGAGTTGGAATAGATACTTTCAAATAAACAACAAACTCTGTGGACAATAATTTTCGGCATTGCTCGCTTGAGACAATACACTCCTCCAATAAAACGACTATATATTCTTTTCCGGTACAATGGGAAATGATGTCTGCTTGGCACCGATTAAATGCTGCTTCACCTTGCTCTCCCAAAATATCTTTTGTAAGTCGTCCAATATAGCGTTCAATACTTGGATTTGCATCAACGAGTTGCCATCCTAATTTATTAGCCAAAGCTTCAGTAAATATAAACTTACCAGCCCCCATGTGACCCACTACGAAGATGCGCTTTATCATTTGTTAATAATCCTCTTAGCCTGAAATGTCAAAAACTCTTAAAGCAAACCACCAATACCATGTCTTTCTACAATATTGAGTAATTTAAGTATTGCGCCATGGGCATGCCGCTTCCCTTGCTCTAAGCCACGAATCATTGCAGGGCTAACATTAAGATATTTAGCAAATACAGATTGGCTTAATTTTTGTTTTTTCCGTAACTGTTGTATTTCCTCACCGGTAAATTCATGTAAAACAGGTAAATCTTGATCGGTAAGATTTCTTAATGTTTTTTTATCAATAATTTCAGCTTTGTAAAGACCTTGTGCAAGATCATTAATTGTATCTTGTATATTAGACATTTTTATTTACCTCAAACAGTTCCCCTAAAGTAATTAACTTATTTATTTGTTCATTATTAAGCCCAAGCATGATATCAGCCAATTGCTTCAACTTTTTAAGCTCGGAAGTTGTCACATTTCCTTTATCATTCTTAGAGAATAAATGTAACCAGTAAATGCCATTATCCTTCTTAAAAGCTAATATACTTCTTGAGCCTCCGCTTTTACCTCGCCCTTCATTGGTTGCAATTCTTAATTTATGAGCCCAGCTCCTAATGAATATTTTAATTGCTCATCTCTGCTTAACTTAAAAAAATCATCTAAAGTATTGATAGAACTGAGTCCTTTAATCCAATTTTATTTGCTTCATTACTAAATTTTTTTATTTTTAAGTGCTTCATGAATGCATGCCAATTATAATACCATGTATTATAGTACATAGTACTATATATTTCCAAAGGTCAAATTAACGGGGGTTTATTTAACTGAAATAAAGAAGAGATGGCAAAGCGGTAAAATATGGCCCACTACCGTTAAGTAACTTAATTAAGTTATCTATGTTAACTTTTAATGATATTATACGGGTTATTTAACTAATTGAGGGTAAACTGCTAATCGGTTATACCAGGGTTTCAACGGATGATCAAAATTTGCACCTTCAACAAGATGCACTCCAAAGAGTAGGTTGCGAGAAAATTTTTTCTGACAAATTGAATGGTGCCAAATTTGAACGTCCCGGTCTGCAACAAACTCTTGAGTTTGCTCGAAAAGGTGATGTGTTGGTCGTTTGGCGCTTAGATAGATTAAGTCGCTCTTTGAAGGATTTAATTGATGTTGTTAATAAACTGGAAGCCAAAGGGATAGGACTCCAGAGTATTCATGAATCTATTAACACTACTACAAGTTCAGGCAAATTGGTGTTTCATATTTTCGGTGCTTTAGCTGAGTTTGAGCGAAACCTTATTTGTGAGCGTACGCAAGCAGGGCTGGCTTCTGCCCGCGCCCGTGGTCGATTAGGAGGACGGCCGAAGAGCTTAAATGCTGAAAAACAGGCATTAGCCAAAAACTTTATGCTGAGCAAGAATTTACGGTTGACCAAATCTGCGAAATGATTGGAGTGTCAAAACCTACCTTATAATAAGTATCTCTAGGGTGTTTATTTGCATGGCGAACTATTTAATGCCAATTATTAGGTCGTTTCTCACAGCTCCTCTGGCTAAAGAGAATACCGCTGTCCAATAATTGTATGGCGCAACCTATTAACAGAAGCAAGCTACCACACAGGGTTAAATTTTGTGAGCCTTTTCCGACCAATCTATTATCAATTAAAAGATGTTAAATCTTCAAATTGACAATAAAAAGGTTAAACCTCTAATATTTCCCTCTGATGTCACAATTGTCTTAATACAATGCCTAAAGTGATTGCCATTGCGGGAATGGGCCTCTGTGGAAATGCAATTTTTTGTCGTTTAAGTCAACTGCTTGCAACAAAGAATAACGATGACGTTACTATCTTAATCTTTGAACAAAATCCACAATATCTAGCTACAGGCTTTGCCTATTCTATCAATAGCCCGAAATTTTGGACCTTAAATAATCCAGCGGATGGTTTCAAGTTTATTTCTACTACAGATAGCCTAACAGAATGGGTAGATGCCAATACAGACATGCTACAACATGATTACCCGCATATAGATAAGCAATATATTTCTCGTGCAATAGTGGGTCGTTACTTACGCGCCCAATATGAAAAGCATAAAGCACTGGCTAAATCATTGGGAATAACAGTCAAAGAAATTTTTTCGCCAATCTCTGATATTTATTCGCTAAATGAAGGAAATTATCAGATAGCATGTCTGGATCAAACCTATATTGCTGATTCGCTTTTTATAACCACCGGCCATTTAACAAATTCTTTTTTTCATTCTGTCGAGAAGCAGCCAGGTTTTTTCCGTTTTGAAAACACTACAGGGAATCCAGATGCATGGGATTTAGCAGATGATGTGTATATCATTGGTGGTCAAGCAGCATTTGTTGATGCCGCACTCTGGTTGATCATGAAAAAGCAGTACACAGGAAAGATACACTGCGTCACGCGAAATCCTAGTATTTTAACAACCAAAGGCAATACAGATAGTTGTAATACTACCAAACAACAGGAATTATCAAATAGTCTACAAAAAAGCCTTCCTGGCAGCTTAACCTTTTTCGAAGCGAAAACATCATTTTGGAATGCTTACCAAAATGACGCTAAAAATCCTGTCGATCCTACTCATCATCCTGACTCATTTGAGACTTTACGTTATCAAATGAACAAATTTGATCATCTTCCAGAGGGTAATCCTATACCAGGTAATATTGATGAGCTACGAGCATTTATAAAAACTTTTTATTTTAGTGGTTGTTATACTCACATGTGGCAAAGTTTAGATGTAGAAGGTAAAGAGCAGTTTCTAAAATACTTCTATTCTCTTTTAATGGCTTATTTGACTGGAATCACCCCAGTGAATGCCAGAACTATGCTCCATCTCTATGAGAACAATAAGATTATTGAACATCATGGTCTGGTCTCTGTAAGCTATGATGAAGTAACTCACAGGTTCCAATTATTATTCTCATCTGGCGAAACTTTAAATGCTGCAACTCTAATTGACGCAACTGGATATCGTTACAAACCGGACCCCAATAGTGTTAAGCCCATGTTATTGGACAAGCTGGCAAAAAGCGGATTAATAAAGCCTAAGGCTAATGGTGGCATTCATGTAACGGATCATTATCAAGTCATCGATGTACATGGAAATGTACATCAGAATCTGGTGTGTGTGGGTCCCGTAGCACATTACAATCATCCTGTGCCTACTCCTCATTCGTCATTCATGGTTGAACATGATGTAAATTTGGTGATGGATCATTTTGCTTCTATGCTTTTGCCAGAAACCGCTAGTGAGGGCAGGGAAGAGCTGGCAAGAGGGTTTGTGATGTAACACCGGGGTATTTAAGACTCTCCCCGGATGTTTTCAATGAAACGCTCCAGGTTTTCTATAATTGATAACAGGTTCTCATTTAACTTGCTAACTTCTTTGTCGGGTAAATTACCAGTAGACAAATTCTGCATCAACATTCCCTGTGTTTCTAATTTACGGCAAGCGTATTTGGCTTTTTCAGTAAGAAAAAAATGGTAGCAGCGCTTGTCAGATTCACTTCGTACACGTGTAATAAGCTGGTCTCTTTCCATCTTATCAAGTATACCTACTACGGTAGGTTGTTTCAGTCCGGCGCTTTTTGTAAGCTCCATTTGCGTTTGGCCGTCCCGCTCCCACAAGCGAACCAGAAAAATAGTCTGACTGTAGGTCACACCCAGCTCTTCAAGGTTGAGATTGGAAACACGTTCAAATAAGCGGGCTGCTTTTTTAATCAAGACACCAGTATGTTCATTTAAGTTAAATGTCATGGATTGTTCCTTTTTTCATTATTATATAGGCCACTATATATATTGACAAATATTATATTCTGTCACTATCATGGCGACACTTTTTTAGTTATAAAGGGATTTAATGATGTTCAAAAAAAGCTACAGCCTATTCCTTGCTTTATCGATTTTCAATAGCTTCACTTATTCCTCTTCTACCAATTCCACGTTAGCTGTTGTGGAGGAAAATGCCGATCGTATCAGTTTTTATAATCCTGAGACTGGTGCAAGAAAAGGGAGTCTGAAACTTGCCTTCCTTCCTCATGAGATTGCTGTTACAAAAGATGGAAAAACGGCTTATGTCAGCAATTTTGGTATTAGGGACTACGACAGCGGCTCTGGCATACCCGGTGTGTCCATTTCTGTTATCGATTTATTAAATCAAGTCGAGAAATATCGTTTATTTACTTTTCAGTCACTAGAAAATAAGGACTATTCAGACATCGATAGCGCGCCTCATGGTGTGAAGTTAAGACCTCCTTTTGAAAAACAGCTTTATGTTAATGTGGAAAAGGGTGGGAAGATCCTTGTCTTTGACATCGATACCAAAACGATTGTGAAAAAAATTGCGGTTAGTCCAAATACGCATAATATTTTCTTTTCCAATGATGGAAAAACATTGTGGTTAATGGCGGGTAAGGACGGTGTCATCCGAATCGATCCTGATTCAGGAGTGATTACGGGGAGCCTCACATTGCCCTCTGCTGTAAGGGGCCTGAAATACACGCCAGATAATCGCTCTTTAATGGTATCCGCTGTCAATCAGATCGTGTTTATTGATCCAGAAACGTTTGCCATTCAAAAACAACTTACTAATTTGAATTTAGGACCGATTCTTTACTCAGATATTACGCCGGATCAAAATTATGTATTAGCACCTGCTCCCTTTGATCACCAGGTTGCTGTAATTGATGTTCATTCAGGTCAGGTTATAAAACGTTTAGTCACCGGATTAAATCCGATTAATGTTTTAATTGATCCAGAAGGTTTATATGCTTATGTATCTAATGCAACCGACAAGCATTTATCTAAAATAGATTTACATAGTTTTGAGCTCAGCTCTATTGCAACCCATGCTGGACCCAATGGTTTGGCATTCATCCCTGAATGTAACCCAGGTTCACACAAACAACTGCGTATGGGGGTTGCTTTACCATTGACAGGAGAAGAGGGGTCTAAAGGGCGTGAAATGCTAAGAGGATATGAATATTGGAAAAGTACAGTTATCCAAAGCGGCGGACTGTTAATTGACAATCAAGTTTATGATCCCGATATTGTTTATCTGGACACTGAATCCAGGAAAGATAAACTCATAAGCCTGACTCAGGAACTGCTCAATCAATATCGGATACAAATTTTGTTATCTACCTATGGTATTGATAACTACAATCTCGAAAAAGAAATAGCAGAAGCAAACCAAATTATTCTAACCCCAGCAGCCGAAGAATCAATTTGGAGAGCTGATCATATAGCTCGAGGTTATGATTATTTTGTAACAACAAACCTTTATGAGAAAGGCTATATTACACAATACAATTTTAAACCTACTTCCTGGTCAGCAATGGCATCCGTCATCGGTTTGAAATTCCAAAATGCATCTCAATCAGCTAATACTCTGGATTATCAACAAATAATCACTTTATTAAATGAGGGTGAGTTTCATCTCTTTTACCCCTAAACCTCATACAAATGGATAAGCTCAGCTATAAAATTAAGGATTTAAATTATGTTTCTCCACCCTAGGTTGCTGTTTATAATATTTATTTTATTGCTGTGTACTGAAGTACTAGCACATAATGAAGAATATGTCTTTGATCCCAATGATCCCCATCACAGTCTTTATATTCCTGATGCAACGATGCGCTCACCTGCTATTTTATTGTTGCACGCGAGTACCGGTATTGAAAAAGTGAATTATGATTGGGCCACCCGATTAAAAGAGCATGGGTACGTAGTTTATATGATAGACAGTTTTAAACCCAGAGGTTGGGAAGACCGTCGCTCAGTAGGCTGGGAAAGAGCAACGCAAGCGCAGCTTGATGATATCGTTCCTGCCTACGAATATCTTAGGCAGCTTCCTTCAGTTGATCCTGCCCGGATAGGGCTTTTAGGATTCTCCATGGGAGGCTTTGATGTATTGAAAATCATGGCATTATCACAACAAGATCCTAAACCTTATCAAAAGCTTCCTTTTAAAGCAGCGGCTTCGTTTTATGGCGTATGTCATCGTCTTGAAGACGGAACAAAACTAAGGGCAATCACCAAAGTATTTATTGGAGAAAATGATGATCGCGCAACCACCAAAGATTGCATTCAGCTAGTCGAGCAAAGTTCTGATAGTCATCGAAATGTTTCCATAAAAATTTATAAAAATGCATTGCATGGGTTTGATAACTTTGAGTTTCCAGCTTCAAAAGAGATTATTGACGAAAAAGGAGAACCTTATCACATTGGTTTTAATGAAACAGCAAGAGCACAGGCATTGAAAGATTTACCCGAGTTTTTTGATGACAATTTAAAATAACCCATGAGAATCAATAACCAATGGTGTTTTATGATTATAGATAGATCAAAAATAGTTGCGATAAGTTTGCTTCTGCTATCAATTATTGACAATAGCTATGCATCTATTGAAGAGCAACAAAAAATAAATAAACAAATCGTCACTGAGTTTTATAATAAAGCAATTAATCAAAAAAACTTCAAAGCAGCATCAAAATATCTGGGCACACATTACAAACAACATAATCCTGCTGCCGCTGATGGAGCTGAAGGTTTAAGAGCATATATTCAATATTTACTTGAATTTTATCCTAATTCTCATAGTGAAATTAAACAAATTTTTGCGGATGGGGACTATGTAATTCTTCATGTACACTCTATTCGTGAGCCTGGCACTCGAGGTAGAGCTATTTTTGATTTATTCAAGTTAAAAGACGGGAAAATCATGGAGCATTGGGACACGATCCAAGATATCCCAGTAAAATCAGCCAACTCTAATAGCATGTTTTAAAATTTTCACCACAAATTAGTGGCAGTTTAAAGTAATCGAGATGACATTCTCTAGTAGTCCTCATCTGTTCAAGAAGTTGGAGTTATAGAAATAAAAGAACTCCGTGAAGTCTAGTTAATATATTTTTGCTAAAGAAGACGCTTCCACATGCTCGTGGTATCGTTTCACAGAGCGCGATTCGCCAAATAACCCGACGCGATAATAAGCGAATGCTTGTAGAATTGATTTAGACCCTTTTTCTTTGTGATTTAAAAACTCTTCTAACGTTCCTGTGCTCTTACTTTTTGCGTTATTTAGAGACTGTCGTAGTTCACTTACCTTGCGCACACTTTGTATTCCCACACAAAATAAACTAGCGCGTTCAATGGCGTTGATTGTATCTTGCATGATTATTGATAACTCTTCGATGGCTTTTGGATCATCCAGAGGTTCCTGAAGCTCAGATGGAGTAGGGTGAGGCTGTTGTGGAATAGTTGCGCTCGTTTTTTCTTTGGAGAGAGCAAGCAATTCTTCAATTGAGATTGGGATGCCTGATATTGCTGTGGAAGTCATGTTATTCTGAATGGGCTCTGCGGTCATACTATAGAAAAAGCGATGAATAGACGGCCCTTCTTCTTCTCTCCTTCCTATAACCCGAATGGTCTGTATTGGATTGAAACAACCACTATAGAATATATCAGGGTTGGGCTTGTCGGCGGCGCTAAGGAGAAAATGGCAATTCCAGAGATCAAAGCGATAACGCTCTCCGCTTAGGACATTGAATAAATTATGTTTGTCAAAAAATTGCTCCAGCTCATCAATAACCCATATTATCGGAAGTTTTTGCAAAAGATAGACATGAGGATTTAAACCATATAAAGAGAGTGTCTCAATCTTTAGATTGGTGGGAGAAGTCAATCGTGATAGGGGGCAATAGATAACTAGAAATCGTCCTTCACGATAGTTATTCAAGGTGTCTAGTGCAAACTTTTGGAGGAAGTAACTTCGTTGCTGGGCTGGTAAATCGTTTAGTAAAGCAATAACGGTTGTCACCGATTTTTGTTTATATGTTTGGTGAATTAAGTTAGATAAAGGAACCTGACTTTCATTTTGGCTAAAGTGTAAATCTTTCGAATTGTTGCTGCTCGTGTCCAAAGCGTTTGTTAGATACTCCCGCATTCGTCGAAATCCAGGAATCCAGGGGTGTTTTTGTATATTTTCTTCGGTAAAAAAATCAGACAATGGGGGTGGTGATAAAACTAGTTTTAAACATAATTCTTCCTCAGAATTCAAATACATCGAACCTGAAAAAGAATCGGTCCTCAACAAATTCTTAAATTCTTTAATAGTTAAATAATCAATTCCTTCCCAGAGTATATGTTGAAATTTAAACGTGCGATCTTCTTTTTTTAGTCGGGCTGTAACTGTTGCAAAAAAATCACCACTCTCATAGGTAAGTTTTAAGCAGTCTCCTTGCGTAAAAAAATTGCGCTTCCAGTAAACGGTGAGCATAGTGTTTCTACATTATAACTAGTTGTAATTAAGCATATCGGGTTTGAGTTATAATGTCTAAACACGGTTTTATAGCTTTGAATCAGCAAGGATACTAAGTAGTGGCATTTTAGCTAAATCGATGAATTGTTCCCTTTTGTCTATAAAAGGTTGTAAGATCAGAAAGCGGGCACTAGACTTAACCAGGAACGCGCATCAGCGATGCGCATGGAATTAATTCAAGGAGGAAGACATGAGCATCTTTGGTAGCATCGTTTCCGCAATTTTTGGAACTGCAAAAGCAGCTACAGCAGTGGTCACCGGCGGCAATACGGCGGCGGCCCCCTCTACCCGAAAGCCGATGACACGAGCCGAAGTCGAAGCTATGATCCAAAAGATCGCCGATACTACGGGGCGTAAGGACTACAATTGGAAACAATCCATTGTCGATTTGATGAAACTGCTAAACCTCGATTCAAGCCTTAGCGCTCGCAAGCAGCTTGCCCAGGAACTTGGCTACACTGGAGCCCTCAACGGTTCGGCTGAGATGAATGTCTGGCTTCACGAGCAGGTTATGATTAAGCTTGCCGAAAGCGGCGGTGTCGTGCCTGACAGCCTTAAATAAAAATACGGAAAAGAAACAATGCGGTCCTCCGAGTGGCCGCATTTTGTATAAATTAAAGGGTAAATGATGTTATTGAATTAAATGCTTCTTTACATCCTTTCCTCACAACAGAGCCAGCTACTGCAAAAAGATTGTTTGTAAAATGATAGGAAATACTTCCCCATAAACTCCCATTATTTTTTCTTACCAGTTCTTCAGCATTAAAAGCCAAGTAGGTCGTTTGTAGTCTTGCTAATTTAGAATGGGCTGAACCCAGATAATGCTTGTGATTCTAAGTTCGGCAAATGCCGCTAGCTAGTGCATCCTCATTTGAAACAGATGGAGCAGGGGAGGTATGATGACTCCGCCAGAAGCGCTGGATGCTAATAGCCGCTTTATTTTCTACTTCTAATTGCTTTTTTCTATTTTTTATCATTAATTCCATCTTTGTGTCCAGGTACTCTTTGGCTTTGCCTAGAGTTTCAAGAGATACACGAGGGTCGTATATTTTAATATTTAACAAACTTAGTGGAGTTAGTTGAATATTATCCATAATATTGTCTTGAGCGCCGTGTTTTAGTAGTAACACAGCAAAATCAAATTTTTCCTCCCATAAGGCTTTATGTAATAGTGTATGGCCAGTATCAGGCGCTTGTTCATTTTTGTCTGGAAAAAAATTCAGTAAATATTCAAAATCACAAATATTATTATCGTCCATAGCTGTAGATAGAGATGAGTAAATATCCGCTCCATCAGTAATAACAGAGTATGTTACTTGTAAAAGCAAATCAAAATAGGAACCATTTATCATTGCTATGCAATGAACATCAAATTCATATAGTCCATCTGTATTTGCAGTGCATGTTGGCGAAAAAGGTTGATAATCACCTTGTACCAATGAACTATTTTTGGTACTGCAGAAATTAGGTATATTTATCGGAAAGCACTCATCTGAAGATATACCAATTCTTTTGGCCAGGTGAACAAATAAATCAGCTAGCATAAAGCAGTTTGCTTTGATTCTTTCGTTTTCAGGTCGTTTGTAAATATCAACTGATTCAGCATTACCTTCGTATATCCATTTTTTTTCTTTAATAAACCTGGAAGTAACATCAAATAGCAAATCAATATCTGGGCGATTTGTTTTTGCGTGTCTTCTATAATTTCTCAATATCGCATCTTCAATCGTTACCATTATTGCCTATTTGATTATAGTTTAAAAAATACATTGTACTTTAAGACGAAAAATAATCAATGGAGCAAAAGTTTGAACAACAATGGTTAATCAGTACAGGTCTTGTACTGATAGAATTGAAAATAGAGGGGCAAGTTGTCATATAGAGACCCACTAAGTCTGATTATTTTGATAATCAGACTTAGCGGGTCAGGAAGGGAGCGAGTACCATTATAGTACATCAAATGCTCATAACCTCCTGCTTGACTAAATTCCGAGCATCGTCTAAACCATCTACAACAACCTCAGGTCCGCACTATGCTTTTCATATCTATCTCGTACAAGAGCTCGAACACAATCCTCCAAATGATTAATTGTTACAATCTCCTTATTTTTATGCCGTTCGCTTCGTGGTATAAAGGTAAACTCTTCTCGTAACTCAACTGATACAAATAAGCCGACTATAGCTGAATGCATTTCCAGCATTTCGGAACTATTTATAAACCGATCTCTTTTTCTGTATTTTTCAATAGATTCCGCTCCCTGGTTTATTAACCTAAATGCGTAATTCTTATAACTATCAGCCATATTTAGCAAAAGGTCCTTAAGTGAGAGATTGATCTCCATAATTTTTAAATTAAATATATCTGAAAAAATATGCTTAAACATATCTTTTGATGCTTCTTGTTTTCTTTTGCTAAGATAAACTGCATATGCACCCAGAGAAATAATAAATTCAATTAAAAATAACTCGGGATGCTCTTTATCACTAAAATCATGTCTGAATTTCAGCACTTCGACTATTTGCTTTGACGAGAATGGTTGATAGTTGCCTTTAAGCTTTTCAAAAAAATCCACATTTTTTCTATGTGGTCCTGTTTGCAGATTTGAAAGCGCTTGTAGTGCCTCCTGATTTATCTTGTTTATCAATTCAGTTGTTTTGCATGGCATGGATTAATCCAATTAAAAGCGTAATTGATCATTATGCTTTTAATATAGTCTTTAATGGTTTATCTCGCTATAGTTTTCAGGATAACGATCTATTTCAGGATCCCTATCTGTTAGTATCTCATTTTTATGGTTAGTCAAAAGAAACTGGGTTTGCCATTTCAGGATTTCAGGTAACTTTTTGGGGTATTTTAGAGCATCCTGTAAACTTAGATGGGAGGGATAAGGATTCTTTATTGGCTCATTGCGTAAATGCTTTTCTAAGAGGTATTCTACTATCTGTGCATCCTGAAGTTTGCATATTTTTTTTGACATTCTAGCTTTTCAATTTCATCTTTTACCTGGAGAATGGCTGTATCACTCAATAATCCTTCATTAAAACATTTAGGGTTTTCAGCCAGCACACGTGCAGCCTGCGTAGTTAATGATTCAACTTCTTTCATAATGCTCTTTTTTATTTCATTTGAACTACTAATTCGGTAGGAAACACGAACCGTAAGTTCCCGCCATAATGCCACGGCAACACTCTTTAAAAGGTGGCCTTACGAAGGACCACTCCCAATCCCAACTTGTTGATCAGCTTCGTCAGAATCTTGTACCTCAACAAGCGGTACAGAGAAACCTGATTGCTTCAGTATATTTCCTTGTATTTGAGCAGCTTCTTGAAAGAAATTGCTTTTTCCTTGAAAAGTCTTGGAAATTTGCACTCCAACAACCACTAAAACACTTGAAATCATTGCAAGGAAACTATAAAAAGTAGATTTAATTTTTGCATCACTTTCAATAGCTCCTTTATGTTCAGAGCAAACAAGCGTTGTTTTTCGTTCAAAATTCGCGCTTTCTTTAATTTGCATAGCAGGAGAAAGTGCAAAATGCTGGTCAACCAAAGCTTTTAATTTCACATAAGCAGATTTTAATTCATCAGTATATGGATTTAAACCTGCTGTTAAATGTTGGATGCTTGCTTCAATCTCTGCTAATTTATTCCGAGCAATTTTTTCTGGATTAATGAAATTCTTTCGTAAAAACATCTCTAGAGCCATATTTAAAGCATGAAACGCTTGACTCTCATCACGATTATCCGACCAGCTCAATTCGCGTTTAAATGCGCCTAAAACTTCTCCAAGATGCGGATGGATTTTAATTCCGCTAACTGCGGGCTTTATAATGTTCTCCATGTGCGCCAGATATTTATCAGGCTCTAAACCATATTTTTCTGCTGCATCTTCATAGATTGCAAAAGACACCGATGTTAGAGCCCTTTGATTTGTTGTATCCTTAGGGTTTCTTAAATAGTTAATTAGTGCATCTCTAAATTGTTGGCTTAATTTTTTAGACATAGTCTATTCACCATGATCTTAATTAATACAAACCATAGCAAATAAATATTAAGTAAACGTTAACTAATGCATAAAAAAATAAAGACTTAAGACCAATTACGATATGTTATGGGTAGTTATGTCAACTCAGAATGGTAAAATTATAGCCTCAACCATTTGCGGAAGCTGTGGACGCAAAGCCGTAAGAATAAAATTTACCAGGCATTTCGTGAGTTAGGGCGAGTACGAACAATATTCTTGCTCAATTACATCAACGATATACAGTTAAGACGAGTTATTCATGCTGCCACCTGTAAGACGAACCTTCATTCTTATTGACATTAATACTACAATTATTCCCAGAGGCAGCAAGCATTGGAATACCTATTATGGATAAAAAGATTGCAGTAATTACCGGATGTTCAAAACTATCTGGTGTGGGGTATAACCTGACGTGTGCACTACTTGAGCGAGGATTCACAGTGATTGCCACTGTAAGAAATTTGGAAACATCGGAATTAAGCAAGCTCAATGTTCCCAATCCTGAAAATTTGGATATTCAGGTTTTAGATCTTTGTCAAAAGGACTCTATTGATGCGTTTATCAAACTGATATTATCTCAATATTCCTATATTGACATTCTGGTAAACAATGCAGCCAATGTGGCAATCGGGCCTGTGGAATCAGCCGCAGACGAGGATGTTTTAACGACCTACCAGACAAAAGTATTTGGTCCTTTGGCCTTAATTCGAGGATTTGTGCCAGTTATGCGCCAACGCCGAAGAGGATTATTGACTACGACCTCCTCCATCTTTACTTCGTCGCCCATCAGCATGCCTGGCGTGGGAGTCTATTTTTCAGCCCTGGCGGCTTTTGAACGGCTGCAGGAATCACTGGCCATTGAGCTGGCACCATGGAATATTAAGGTAATTAACTTCCAGGCAGGCCCTATTGCTACTGAACTGACCCGCTTTGAAGGGTCAAGAACCGATGTTATTAATGAGCATTATAAAAATTTTACACAACAGGCTTATCAGTGGTATGACCCCTCTTCTTTTCAAACAGGAACAGAGGTTGCAAAAGTTTTTGCAGAGGTTATTGAAGCGAAGGAGCCGGATTTATGTTATCAAAGCAGCGCATTTGGGAAGAAATTTGTAGAGACCTTTAGAAATGATGCCACTGGAAATCAGTCTTTTAATGCATTAGTTAAGCATTTTGAAAATCTATATCACGAGGATAAAAGCGATTGGAAAATCCAAAGACCGACAAATAGCTAAGCCCCCTTCTGCTAGTATTGCCCGGTTCTTGATCTATACTAATAAAAGTCCGTATTGATGGTTATTATTGTATGAATCTAACCGAAGAAGATGCACTAAAACTGCAGCGTCAGCTAGCGCAATTACTGGAAGATTTTATTGAACAGATGCGCAAAGCCAATAAAGATCTTAATAAAAATATGATGGGGTCATCTCCTTTTGAAGCAATAGCCCGAACTGAAAGCGCAAACGATGCAGCTTATCAGAGTTATCTTGCTGTACAAAAACAGAATAATGCTAAAAGTGACGAGGCATTCGACGCTTACAGAGAGACCTGTGAGCGTAATAATGCTAATTCGGCAGCTGCTTTTGATAGTTACAGAGCCGGAGAAATGACCTACGAAGAAGCGGTGGCTATTAAAGAAAAAAATGATTTAGCCAATGACAAGGCCTATGATTTTGCCTGCTCTATTAAACACCAGAATGACAAAGCAAGTGATAAGGCCTATGAGGCCTATTTGAATGCTTTTGATGCCAATACCAAAACATGCGATCAATTTTTACAGAATCAGAACAACTGCTCGCTCTCTGATACAGTAAGCAGTAATTTAGCAAACAATCTCGAACCCTCCCCAGAGAGCACAGCCGATGCAGAAGACCAGGAAGCTGCTGAATTAAATGAAGAAGAGGCTCCTGAAGAGAATGCTTCTTCCTCATTACGCTAGATATTTTAACATTCAATCTGATCTAACAAATCAATCTGTTCGTTTAGATTTCTCATCATATTTTCCCAATATACTGGTGTATTGAACCAGGGAAAACTTAATGGAAAAGCGGGATCATCCCATCGCTTTGCCAGCCATCCTGAATAATGCAGCATGCGTAATGTGCGTAGAACTTCGATTAAATGACGTTCGCGCAGATTAAAATCGTGAAATTCATAATAGCCATTTAGAATTTTTTCAAGCTGTAACTCCATGTGTTTCGGCTCGCCTGAAAGTAACATCCAGATATCCTGTATGGCAGGTCCCATCAGGCAATCATCCAGATCTACAATATGCGGTCCGGAGTCTCTCCATAGTATATTAGCGGCATGACAATCGCCGTGCAGTCTTATTTGATCGAGACCGCCTACCCATTCAAATATTTGTGTTATTTTCTCTAATGCTGTTTCAACGGTTTTACAAAAATTAGAAGTTAAATAGTCAGGGATAAAGCCTTGCTCAATGAGAAGACGATACGGTTCAAAACCATAAGTTTGTGTATTCAGGGAGATACGGTGCTGGAATGATCGGCTGGCACTGACACTATGCATGCGCCCTATAAACCGTCCCATCCATTCTAATTGTTCATCATTATCTAACTCTAAAGCATGACCCCCACGCCTTGGGAAAAGTGCGAATCTGAAATCCTGATGATGGTGTAAGGTTTGATCGTTTACAATTAGTGGAGCAATAACGGGAATTTCCTGTTCCGCCAACTCCAGTGAAAATTGATGTTCTTCCAGGATTGCCTCTGAGCTCCAGCGATGAGGCCGATAAAATTTCGCAATAAGAGGTTCAGCATCCTCAATCCCTATTTGATAGACACGGTTTTCATAGCTATTGAGTGCGTGGAGGCTCCCTGTGCAAAGAAAGCCGATACTCTCAATTGCATCCAGAATGGTATTGGGATTAAGTGCTGCGTAAGGGGTTAGATTACTTTGATTCAAAAGATTCTTGCCTATGCTTCGTTTAAGCCTAGTCTATAGATCTTTCTTAAAAAGTCATCTATAAAAAATGAAAAACCAGAACCTTTATAAGCATATCTGAAGTTTAATCACTTTGTTGAGGATTTAGATCTTTAAAAACACAGTGCTCATTTTTGCAAAATACTGAAACCTGCAAACTGAAAGTTCCATCTCGAAAACGATGAGAGACATAACCTAAGAGCTGCTCTTTTTTAGTATCGCTAACTTTATACAGAGAGTAGCCAATACCAGCCTGATCACAACCTTGTTTTTTTGCGATAACAAGCTCTGTGCTGTCACCAGGTTGAAGTACTTCCGGACCGCTCTGCATAATACATCCCGAATCGGGCCAGAATCTTGTTTTAACTAACGTATATTGCTGAGAGCCTTTATCACTTTGATTGATAAATTTGGAGCTATAAGTATCATCGGCCTGGCTTATAGAAGGCAAAATAAAAAAACACAAAAACGAAGCTAAAATCCCGGCAATTTTTAGCATATTAATTCCTTTTAAGAGCGTTTAGCTTAATTGTAGATGAAAATGTTAAAAAATTTCATTGACGCACTAATCGAAAATTCAGACCTTGAAATTTAGACTTTTCGGTGGAACGATAGGGATTAATATCCAGGCCGCCCCGTCTCGTATATCTTCCGTACACGGTTAGTTTTTCCGGCTGACAGCGATTCATAATGTCCGCAAATATGCGCTCGATACATTGTTCATGGAATTCATTATGATTTCTGAAAGAAACCAAATATTTCAATAATCCCTCTCTGTCAATTTTCTTACCGGTATAAGCAATTTGTACCGTAGCCCAGTCAGGTTGATTAGTTACCAGGCAATTGGATTTTAACAGATCGGAGTAAAGCGTCTCCTCTACTCGCACATTTTCTGTGCAAAGATAATTGGGCTCAACTTGATACACAGAACAAGTCACATCAAGACCATCAAGGCACTCGCCAGCAGCAGTTAATTCAATGTGATTGTAGCCGGACTCTGTTAAGCTAAGAATACGAACCTGCACATCCCCGCCAACACGTTGCGCCAAATCCTGTTTAACGATTTGTTTTACTGCTTCATTATCTTTAAACCGTGTATTGTTGAATGAATTGAAATACAGTTTTAATGATTTTGATTCAATGATATTTGGTGTTGCACAGTCATAGATAATTTCTGCGATGGCGACGACAGGCTTCCCCTTCTCATTGAGCCATGACACTTCATAATGATTCCAGCAATCAAAACCGTAAAAAGGCAGAGCCATTGGATCAATGCCAATTTCCTTGCGTTTGGGTGCACGAGCTATGGCGAATAAGCGCTCCGGATTATAGTGATCATCATATTCAGATGACTGCCCTAGCTCCGATTGCTGGGGGTTTACTGATAATTCGTTCATGCGATTAATCTCTGAAAGGCAGAGGCAAGTTGAGTCATCTTCTGCGTTGATGAATTAGTGTTGTAAGCTGGTGATTGTACCAGGAAATAAAGCACTGGACCACATTCATAATGGGTTCTTTAGTAATGGGAGCTCTGGATTATACGTTAATATTTCCTTAATCAAGTGCGGTTAATATAAAACCTGAATTTCGCATTATGAGCCAGGTCCAATGTCGAAAATTGTCTTATTTATCCCTTTTTCTGCCACTGAAAATAACTTCTCACTTTATTTGCGAGCAATCAGCTGGCGCTATAATTATCAGCAAACTAAAAATAAGAAAGAAATCAGCATTGTTACTTACCGCCATTTTGATGAGACAGACAATGACTATAAAGAATATGCCGATGAGTTTAACTTTAGCGAAGAAAACTGCCCCAAAGGTTCGACTGTTTATGTTTTGGCAGACGGTACAGGACAATCTGAATGGGTCAGTAATATTAATTCATATTATAAGACATTGGGAGACGATACTTATGTCTTACCAGTTAAGCTAATGGCTGAACGTCTGAAAACATGTGGATTAACGAATCAGATTGCCAGTGAGCTCAAGGCCCTGAACTTATACATATGTGAAAAAAATAATAGTAATCGGAATCTAGCTGTTCATTTTGCTCAGTCCCTGGGAAAGAATTATCAAAGTCTAAATTTATTTTATTACACAGCGACACTTATAGTGGCATTTCCCTATACACATGAGGACAATGATCTAAATCATCGCGCAGAAGCTGGCTCCGGTGAGTGCATAGAGAGAGGAACCCCCAAAGATTTTCGGCAGCAACTACCCCTTGATAGTTTAACTTTTGAAAACCAGTCCGATTTTAATGGATATTCCAGGGCCATTTACTGGGAACCTCAACCACAGCCAAGAGTCGTCGATTTAGAGGATGACTGTGAAGTAGACGGTTTAGCGCTTGATAAATTAAATCTTTCAGAAGATACCTCAGTGGTTGCCCCCATGGTTGAAGAGCCAGATTCTCCGAAAGAAATGGCTCTTACAACAATAAAAGCAAGCGTCAACCACTGGCAAGAAAATCTGGGTTTTTTCTCAGTTGAGGATCTTGAGCCCGAAACTGAGGAAGTTTTCCTTAGGCCGTCAATCGTTTGCGATTAATAATATCCCTATTACTGGGGTATGCAGTTCTCAACAATCAATTGTTGCCGTACGACATCCCTATCCCTTCCATGATTTTCCTGGGCAGGAAATAGAGAAGTATAGTAAAGATAGGGATGGGCTCCTGAATATTGAAAATTTCTATCTCCATTCACATTTGGGCTGCCGGGGTCTAGCATGCCTGGATAAGCTTGCCCGAATACGTTGCCTGCATTTTGCCATTGGTCAAGCCAGGTAATTTGACGCAGAAAATATTCTTTAAACAAAGAACCGGTATTGGTTGCTGATGTCAGAATGCCCGTATCGGGATCAAGATTTGCGAGGGTATAGACAAATGCCTCGATGGATTGACCTGACTGAGAGTAATTGGTGTCCAGGCCGATAATGATAAATTTTTGGAGCACTGAATTATAAGTCCAGGAAAAGCGATAATAATTCGGTAATACGCTGTGGCACAAGTATTGTTCCGGGTTTGTCGGATCATATTCCGGAACAAGAGGAACCGTATAAGCTTTACCGTCAAAACCAAGCCATCCTCGGGGATTCGCTAGATTGTCATTACGATAAATACAAACTCCCGCGGCAGGTGCGGAACTGTTAAAAGGCTGCAGATTCTGCTCAACTAAAATATAGAAATAGTCTCCCCATTGAATAATATTACTCTGCGCGAACATTCCCCCTTTACCACTGCTGTTAAAAGGATATGGGGCGACAATAAGCGGTATATTATATCCTGGCTGCTGTGCATTGGTGTAAAATTGAAAACTGTTTCCACCGTCTGTGGAAGAGGCGCCAATCAGATTTCCATACACATCATCCACGTTGGATGGAATAATATGATATTCATTATGAACAAATGTGAAAATATTTTGCCCATCCAGGGTAAAAGGCGTAACCATCCAGATTTCATTGTTGTAGCTCGCGATTGGATATTCATTCGGTGTGGTATTAAATTGACTTTCCAGCCAGGCAACGCATTGATTGTTTTCCTGATAACGTACCAGACTGGAAATAATATCTTTGGCACCATCAGCCACCGGCACCCCTACTGATTTAAAATAGCCCTTTGAATTACTTGCAAACCACCAGACCGTCTGATCCGCTGCAATAAAAGGCCGCGCCGGGTTATCCGAATAGTCGCCATTAGGAATTGGACATCCGCTGCTATGATCAAATACGGTTTCCTCAGCGGGATTTTGTATTCGCATCGGCCCTGATACGGGATCGCAGGATGGGATGGAAAATGCAAGAGTCGTTTTGGTAAACAGAAGTGCCAGCAGAGGCAGTGATATCCTTTTCAAAGTAATGATTCCAAAAAACCAGCATTCTAGCTGAATCCAGTGCACAGAAAAAGAGAATATTACATAATTTCAGGCACTGGGAGCCGCCGTCGCCTCAGCTTCTTCAGATAAATCAGGCGGCGGTTTTGCGGCCATGATCTGGGATTTAAAATTGTTTTTAAATGAAGAAAAATTTTTAATTCCCTCTGACGAGCTTTGCTGCTCCGCGGTTACTGCCACGGGCTGGGCTGGTTCAGCCTTTTTTTCCTGGCTGCTTTCCAATGCGGCGGAAGTTTTATCGAATGCGCTAATCGCTGTCTCTAAGGCTTTTTTTGTTGTACTGAAAAACATCGCAAGCTGACCTTCTGCCTTCATATCCTTCAGAACATTAGATACCTGCGCCTTGGATTGCTCCACAGAATGTTTATCGGTGAGATTGGGCGATTCGATAGCTTTAATAGCTAATTCAATATTATCAATTTTTTTAGTGAGCATTGCCTCTTTTTCTGGGTTATTTTCCAGATTACGTATATTCGCTTTTTGGCCGAGTAAATCCATTCGTCGGTTAACAAGCGTCTGATAAGCGATAGCGATATCAATTTCCGCAGACGTTTTAATTATTGGAGGAGGCCTTCCTTCGGCAGTTCGACTATAAGCTTTTAAATCTTTTTTGTCTGGATCCGGATTACTAGTCCAGGTATCAAATGCGCGTTTCGATATAGCGATCGCACCTTTGTCATTTTGCTCTGCAGGGATCCAGTTGTTCTTTTGACCATTAGGATTTGGCTTAACCAGGATCATATCGTTGATAACGACCATTCTTAGTTTATCTTTGCTGTTTGATTCAAACCATTTTTCAGCCATACGTGAGCCCATGTCACCAAATTTGAAACCACTGGCTCCATAGGCCTTGGACTCTGGTATGCCCTGAGTTGAGTTCATATCAAATTTTTGCTCTGCATCAAATTGATCAGTTTTCCAGGCACGACGAGAACCCAGAAAAGAAACGACTTTCTGGAACAAGCCAGGCTCCTCGCCCTCGACTCTGCAAAATACGTGCTTGGTATTGGGCAAGGCTTCAATACGAGGCATCAATTTTTTGATGGCGTTCAAAGGCTTAATCCACATTGAAAAGGTTTCAGGTATTACTACCCCTACTCCAGTATCCGTTTTAAACAAAGCTTCCTGAACTCGATCTTTTGCTTTTCCAAGAACAGCACTTTGTTCATGTAGATCTTTTATTCCCGTATAACCTTTAGCAATCGAGGCCTGAATGGCCAGTTTTCTTATTTGGGATACTTCCCGGGCTACCCCGCCATCCACCGCCACTACATCATTTCCTGACATATCACCAGGCACCTTAGGCATGAACTGCGCAGTAGTTTTCACTGCCTGAACAGCCGAAACTGTTTTTCCAGAACTTGAAGGGCCTGCAACGATAACAACTGCCCGCTTGGACCATTTTTCACCTTCATAATGAGTTGTTGAAGCGCTGAATACCCCTTCGCGGTATTCCTTGCTATTCATCTCCTCCTCAAGTGCAAGCCGATAAAGTTCTGCGCCATCCTTACCTAAAAAACTCTCCATTGTAATTGTTGCCTGCTCTGGATTTGTTCCCCGGGTATCTGGATCTCCAACCTTGTATTGATTGCTTGTCTGTGAATTTATTTTCTCGACATGCTGAATAAACATCTTTCTAAAAAACTCAGGATCACTCATCGAAACATTAGGAAGTACATTGTTTCTGTTAAGATAGCTATCTACCTTTTCCCGATGCTGCTCCTGGTAAGATCCGACACCGGCATATAGTTCCGTTTGAGCATCAGTTGATAGCAAGCGGTTAACTAATTGGTAATTCGATTCTTTATGCGGTTGTTGATAGACACCAATTTGCGCAAAAAGCTGGTCTGACAGTGCCATAAAAGTCACACTCGACAAGGTTACTTCTTTATCAATATATAGCACAATAATTAAACAGGCGCTTAAGGGGCATTATTCTGCCTGCTCAGATTTATCAAATTTTTGAAATAGTGATTGACTCACCCGTAGAGTCAACGTTAAATAGACGACTGGAATATGTTTTAAATAAATTTCTTATTAATTTAAGGACAAAAGATGAGGTTTTATAAGCCAATTTCTTTAGCGATTGGGATTTTATTTTCAGTAAACAGCTATGCTGACGGCATTCTTGAAGATGAACCCTATCTCATTGGATGGTCCAAAGTGATTACATTGAGTGCGGGGCCTGCCTGGGCCTGGCCGGGCGATGACCAGACCTTGGGTCGTCTTTATATTTATCCCGTCAATTTCGATGAAGTGCATCGTTTCAGGGGAAGCAAGGATGCCAGCACTCTTGGAACTGGTGAAGTCTTTCTGGCATTGCAACATCAGACCGGACCGAATATGATTGGCCGGCTCGGACTTGCTTTTGCCGGGTCCAGTCAGGTAGAAGTTAATGGAACAATGGATTTAATTGGTGTTCCAAGCGTAGCAAACTATAGCTATCACATTAACCACACTCGTGTAGCAATAAAAGGTTTATTGGCTACAGAAAATCCAGGCTATTATGTGCAACCTTACCTGAGCGGCAGCTTCGGTATCGGCTTTAATCATGCCTACAGTTTTCAGACACAGCCCCCTGTTTATCTGCTGAATCCTGGCGTCGCATTATTACAACTTGGCTATCAGAGCAACACCACCCAAGGGTTCTCATTTACGCTGGGTGCCGGGGTTCAAAAATCACTGAGCCGTCATTGGCAAGTAGGACTGGGATATGAGTTTGCTGATTGGGGTAAGAGCCGATTAAACAATGAGATGCCTGATCCCTGGGGTTACGGCTCTCCCAAGCTATCCAATTTATATACTCATGAATTGCAGTTTAGCTTAAGTTTTATTTGCTAGCCAGGCAGATAATCGCCTGCTGCCGCGCTTTCCACCAAGGCGCGGCGATATAATTTAACTTAACGCTTCACTACAGCCGCAGTCATTCTTGATACACAGGTTTTTTTCCCGCGTTCATCAAAAATATTGATCTCCCAAACCTGAGTAGTTCGCCCCAGATGTATAGGTGAAGCGATTGCAGTTACAATGCCCTCCTTGACCGCGCGAAGATGATTCGCGTTGATTTCCAAACCCACGCAATAATAATTCTGCGGATCAATCACTCCATTGGCAGCCATACTGGCCACCGTTTCTGCCAGCGCGACATTCGCTCCGCCATGAAGAAGACCGAAAGGCTGCCTGGTTCGATCATCAACCGGCATGCTTGCCTTTAAAAAATCATCGCCTATTTCCAAAAACTGCATACCCAAAACTTCTGACATGGTATTTTTGATATATTGATTAAGCTGTTCAATCGTAATTTCCCTGGACCAGATAGCCATCAAGATCTCCTCAAAGACTATTATTAATGAGAGAGTCTTCACCAAACTGTGTCATGCCATGTCATCTCGAACGCAGTGAGAGATCTCCCGATGCTGGCACAAACCGAAATCAGAGAGATCTCTCACTGCGTTCGAGATGACGGCCTGCGTTCGTGATGACGGCCTGCGTTCGTGATGACGAGGGCCTGTGAGTAATGACACAGCTCAATGAACACTCTCATTAATGATCATAGTTGACCTCATTTACAAAGCAATCCGTCTCCGCAATAAATAAGCTAAAATATAAATATAAGCATAGACAGGGAAATCAAACATGACATTTGTACAGCACTGTGAGAATTGTGGCATCAAAGTAGAGATTGAGGATACAGACAATCTCGATTTGTCTGTTGAGAAAAAAGAAGAAATGGAGACCGAACCGCAGAAACCCATTTTATGTACAAACTGCATTCAACAAGCAAAGCCAATGAACATCTAATCTCAAGCACTTATCACCGCTAGAGTAAAAGATAATCAATAACAAAGGGAAAAAAGATTAAAAAAAGTCCAAGCCCCAAATAAAGCATAAACTGATCCTGAATTCTTTTTTGCTCGTTTTCTCTGGGGCGCAGCATGTTAAAAGCCACGAAAAGCAGCACTATTCCAACAAGGGTACAGATTATTTGAACAAATAAAAATAGAGACATTTAATTTCCTGTCTACGCATTATTTCCCTTTTCAGGAAGAGGTACATTGTTCTTCCCCGCATTGCGGGGATACAGGTTTTGAGAATGCGATCATCATGCTAATCAGAAAAGATAAGGCCTAGTGTTTGTCTTTCTTATCAGCCGCTCTTTCTGAGCGTTTACCGGGCTTGTTCTGGCTCATGGAACCATTGCCCTCAGGCTTGGATACCTCTTTCTTATATTGCGGCATTCCAGCGGCCTCAGCAACTTCACGAACGATCTGAGTTGGATCGATACCTTCCATTGCAGCTGGATCCAATACTTGCTTAGCCGTATTTTGCCAGGCTGTCATTGGATTAAATTGACTCATGTTTGACATGGCGGTATCAAAAGCACTTTTCCCTGCTTTTGATTCTTCTCTCATTTGACCAAGTCCTTTCAATAATTGCAGCATGGCTCGTTCAGATATTTCATAAGATTTTTCGACATAATCAAGCCACTTGTGTCCAGAATCAATCAGGGCAAAAATTTGTCTTTCCCAAATCATTTCGGGCCGTTCAATTTTCTGTAAGTTTTCTGGCTTGAAAGCCTGGAATGACTGCAAGGTTTTGATATTCAATTGCATCATTTCTTCCATCGGCTTTTGTATCTGTCTTGCAAATTGATTTAGCTGATTTATATAATTTTCCATAATCATGACAATCCCCGTTCTGTTGCATTGCACAATAAAAGATAGTCCTTAAAACGGAAAAAATCAAGTGCCAGAGTTTGCATTTTGGAAGTGAAAAAATAATCAAAAAGTCAAACGGAAGCCCGATATAGTCTACTAATCAAGGCCCCCAGAGAAAGTTTATTTGCTTTTGACTTTTTTCATCAGGCGTCTTTTCTTTTTTATCTGGCGGTCAGTCAGTTTATTTTTCTTATCTTTAAAGGGATTGGAACTGCTCTTAAACTCTAGTTTCAGAGGAGTGCCAATCAAGCCCAAATGCTCTACAAAGGCATTGGTCAGATACCGTTTGTAGCTGCCTGGTAAAGATTCAAGCTGATTTCCATGAATGACGATGATAGGAGGATTATGTCCTCCTGCATGTGCGTACCGCAGTTTGATACGTCTTCCCTGAACCAATGGCGGCTCATGCTGGCTAACAATATCCTGTAACAACCGGGTCAGTTTGGGCGTTGAAAACGCCTGTACTGCAGAAGCGAAGGCCTCCTTGATATCTTTGAATAATAATCCTACTCCACTGCCATGCAATGCAGAAATAAAACGGATTTTGGCAAAATTTGCAAAATGGAGACGTCGTCCGATTTCACTACGCACATGCTCCTTATGATCCTCCTCTAATCCATCCCATTTATTGACAGCGATAACCAGCGCCTTCCCGGCTTCGATAATAAAGCCCAGAATGTGCATATCCTGCTCGGTTAAACCTTCTTTTGCATCGATCAGCATTAAACAGACATGTGAGTTTTTGATAGCCTGTAGAGTTTTAATAACCGAAAATTTCTCAATTTTTTCATCAACCCGAGCTCGGCGGCGAACTCCGGCTGTATCAATTAATATATAGCGTTGCTCATCTCGCTCAAAAGGAATTGAGATGCTGTCTCGAGTCGTTCCAGGCATATCATAAACAACAACTCGTTCTTCGCCCAGTATGCGATTGATTAAGGTAGATTTCCCAACATTGGGTTTACCGGCAAATGCAATTTTAATCTCGTTTGGATTATCATTGTCCAGATCCGATTCGACAGAGTTAAAATCAGCCGTTAAATCATGCAATAGATCCGACATGTTTCGACCATGAGTTGCCGAAATGGGATAGATATCAGAAAAACCCAGTTGCTGAAACTCTGAAATGGCAATTTCTTCGTCAAGGCCATCAATTTTATTTACAACAAGATAGACAGGCTTGCCCAGTTTGCGCAGTTGAACAGCGATTGTTTCGTCAATCCCTGTTCGTCCATCTCTGGCATCCACCAAAAAAAGAATGACATTGGCTTCTTCAAGAGCCATTGCCGACTGTTTAGACATTAAGGCATCCACAGCCAAATCTTCGACACCTACCCCGCCTGTGTCGACAATGATGAACGGTCTGTCTCCAAACTCTGCCTGACCATACTGCCGATCTCGTGTTAACCCGGGGTAATCCGCCACTAATGCGTCCTGAGTCTTCGTTAACCGATTAAACAGAGTGGACTTGCCTACATTAGGCCTGCCCACTAATACAACCACTGGAATCATGCTTACCCTACTGAAAATCGGCTTAATTTGCCGTTATTGGTCATTACATACACATCTTTACCTGAAACACTTGGTGTTGAAGTAATTGCACTTCCTACCTGAGCTCTCGAGATAAATTCCCCTGACTGAGCTGAAAGAACATGCAGCATTCCAGTTTTATCACCAATCAGTAAACGGTCGCCCGAGATCACCGGCTCCGTCAAGCCACGTGCTTTCAATGCGACCTGTTTCCAGTTCACCTGCCCGTTTTGCTTATTAATAGCCCAAACAACATCCTCACTATCAGTCATATAAAGCGTGTTGCCTTGTACTGTCATATTCTTATAAATGGAGGCTGGTTTTCTCCATATAAACTGGCCATCGGAGAGGGAAAATGCACCGACATACCCCTGATAGCTGCCTAAAATAACTGTTTGCCCTTCAACGATGGGATCTGCGTCGATATCTACCAGACGCTCAACATCACTGGCACCGCTGGCAAATGCGATGCTACGTTGCCAGATCACATGCCCGGTCTGAATATCTACCGCATCCATTTTGCCATCGGAGTAGCCTACCAATGCGGTTTGATTGTTCACTACTACCGGAGATGAGCTTGCTTTCAATACCAGGCCTGGTGCGCCATGATCAGATACCCATAATTGTTCGCCGGAAGCCAGGTTAAATGCGTACAGGTTACCATCAATCGTTTTTGCCAGCACTTTACCTTGAGCAATCACAGGCTTTGACAATACTTCACCCGACACACTGGCCTGCCAACCATCACTGCCGTCAGCTTGTTTTAGAACAATCACCTTGGAATTTTCAGTACCCACGGCAATGTAGCCAGCGCCAACACTAGGGCCGCTAACTAACACATTGTCCAGTTTACGTGACCAAAGAATTTTTCCATTTTTTTTGTCGATCGCTTCAACTGAGCCACTGGCATCCGCTGTATATATCGTATTTCCAACGATAACCGGTTGTAATTTAAGATAATTCCCTGAGTGCTTGGCATGACTGACAGGAACAGACCATTTTTCAGTTAATGCCACTTTGGGTTTAATTGGCTCAAGTTCGTTTGGAACAGGGGTATTATCTTTACCTAAAAGGTAATCATCTACCGTAGAGCAGGCACTCAGAGCCGAAATTAAAACTAATAATAAACTTTTTTTAAACATGTGACCTCTTATTACTATGCTGCCTGTAAATTGCTTTTTGATACGCTTGATTGAGATAACGCGGCTAACTCATTTGTTTTCATTTCCAAAAACAAGTTGCCAATGCCATGTGTCCTCACCTCTGTAATCGCCTCTTTATAAGAAGTGATTGCCTGCTGGTAGTGACCTGTTGCGGCAAAAATATCTCCCTTCAGTTCATTGATTACAGGCATATAAGCGGCATCATCCACCGATGTCAGCTCTTCCAGTGCCTTGTCATAATTTTTTTCAGCAGCCAGAAGGCGCGCAATGCGAATCCGGGCAACCTGTTTCAAGGCTTTCATTTTAGAATGGGAGGCAACGTCCTCAAGCATGGTACGTGCTTTGCTGAAATGATTATGAGAAGTCAGCAGTTTAGCCAGAATCATGCGTGCGGCATCTGCATAGACCGTTTCGCTATAATTGGTTATTAAATCGTTCGCATAAGATTTGATTGATTTATTATCCTTATTGGAATAAGCAACCATCATGTGCTCATAGGCGTTGGATGCCTGTATGTTGACCTTTTCAACATGCCAGTTCCAATACTTGTAAGCGGATACGGCCAGCAGAATAATAGAAAGCACTATGGTAATCCGAGTGCTATACCGATTCCACCATTTCTTAATTGCTTCTAACTGTTCTTCTTCTGTCATGTACACTGACATTATCTTCTCCTGTCATCATCCAAGATGATCTGTTAAAAATTGGCCCAGGGCAGTTTGTGAAACTGTAATCTGCTCTTCCTGATTACGCAGGTTTTTAATACTGACCTCATTATTAAGTAACTCATTCTCACCAATAATGATGGCATAATCAGCACCGCTCTTATCCGCTTTTTTAAACTGGCTCTTAAAACCGCCGCCTGCTGTATTGGTCAACACTTGCCATTCCGGGTTTGTTGCTCTTAACTGTTCTGCAACAACCAGAGCCTGTAATAATTCTTGTTCACCTGTCGCTACAATAAAAAAACTGGGGTAAGCTGGCGCTTGCATGCTTATATCAAGAGTTTCCAATAATAACAGCATTCGTTCAACACCAATAGCAAAACCCACTGCAGGTGCAGGATTTCCTCCTAATTGTTCAACTAAAGCGTCATAACGTCCACCGGCACAAACAGTAGCCTGGCTGCCAAGCTTGTCAGTCACCCATTCGAACACAGTGTGACCATAATAATCGAGGCCTCTGACAAGCTGAGGATTAATAGTGTATGGAATTTCCAGACGCTCAAGACCAGAACAAAGCGTTGAAAAATGTTGACTGCTTTTTTCTCCAAGGGAATCGCCTAATTTTGGAGCATTAGATAGCAGTTCCTGCATATCTGGATTTTTGCTGTCCAGAATCCGCAATGGATTTTTATATAATCGGCGCTTGCTGTCCTCATCAAGCCGTTCAAAATGCTGACTTAAATAATTTGTGAGAATTTCCTTGTAACGCTGTCTTTCGCTGATTTCACCCAGGCTATTAATCTGTAACTTAACATGATCCTGTATTCCCAGTTCACGCCACAGACGAAAACAAAGAGCGATGAGTTCCAGTTCAATTGCAGGTCCAGGCATACCCAGTGCTTCAACGCCGAACTGATGAAACTGTCTGTAACGTCCCTTCTGAGGTTTTTCATGGCGAAACATTGGGCCTGCATACCAGAGCTTTTGTTGCTGATTGTGCAATAATCCGTGCTCAAGGCATGCTCTAAGGCATCCTGCCGTGCCCTCCGGCCGCAAACTGATACTCTCTCCGTTTAAGTCGTTAAATGTATACATCTCTTTTTCAACGATATCAGTAATCTCGCCGATAGATCGTTTAAATAATTGAGTGGACTCTACGATTGGGAAACGGATTTCATGATAACCATAACGGGACATGCAATATTTAAATCGTTCCTCGAGTCTTTGCCAGGCAGCGCTTTGCTGGGGCAAGACATCATTCATGCCTCTGATGGCCTGGATTTTCTCAACCACCCTGAACCTCCGAAGTGCTGTCTGAATCATTGCTAAACATGGACTGCATTTGTGACAGTTCTGTTAATTTGGTATCGGCTTCAGTATTGGCAGCCACAGGTTTTTCTTCGGATACTTTTTCAGTAGAAATAACCGTTTGATTTGTCTTATTTTTCTGCCACCAGAGGCTTACTGAAATCACTGCTGCAAAGGCAACAATCATAGTTATCCAGCGGACCACTTTCTCTTTACGGTTTGATTCGCGTCTGCTTTGCCACAAGGCTTTTTCCAGCTTGCGTTCTGAATTAAATAAACTGTTATAGGTTGACAGAAAAGGTTCCGGTGAAATTCCCAATAATTTTGCGTAAGCGCGCAGATAACCTTTGATAAATACCGGTTCAGGCATCTGTTCATAATTATCCGCCTCGAGTAACTCGATCACACGTACTCTGAGATGAAGTTTTCCGGCCACATATTCCTGACTAAAGCCCTTTTTTTCACGTATACGAGCTAATTGTGAACCAGGAAGTTCCTGATTGATTTGATTAACTTCATCCGTTAATGTTGTCGTATTCATTTTTTGCTCCGGTATAGTCCGCTGGTTGTTCCAACTTGCTAAGACGTTGTTTATAGCTTTCTTCCATGTCGAAGCGTCCTGCCTCATGAGCCGCATCCATTGCTTTTGTTAAAAGGACCGTATCGCTGTTAACTAAATCCTTATATTGCTCTAAATAGGTAAGTGCTTTTTCGGTATTATTGTGTTTAATTTCCAGATTAACTAATTCATAAAGCGACTGTTTGCGCTGAGAATCATGCTCCAGTGCCTTTATAAAATAACGTTCTGCTTTTGGATAATCAGGGATTTGTTCTGCGCAAAGCCCTGCATTTTCATAGGCTCCGGCAGTATGAACATATTGAACATCTTTCACGGCTTTAAGAAAATATTGCTCAGCTTGCTGATATTGTCCTTCACGACACAGGAATGCGCCATAGTTATTTAGCTGGGAACCATTTTGCGGTGCTGCTGCAAGCGCTTTCAGATAATAGGTTTTCGCCTGAGCCTTATCACCGGTCTTCTCGAGATAATAACCCATAGCGGCGTTGACGTCTGGTGAGTTTGGAGTTAAATCCAGAGCCATTAGCAATTTTCGTTTAGCCCGGGGAATATCACCCTGCTTCAGATAAGCCATTCCCAATTGCACATTATAGGAGGATGCATCATTACGTTTTTGTGTTTCAAGTTTTTTTTCAGCCTGAATTTCTGAGCTGTGTTGACAAGATATGAGCAACGAAAAAAGAGTCAGTAATAAAAGCCGTGAACAGATTAACACAATTTTTTTCACCACTATGATAAAGAGCGCCCATTATAACCGCGAATAAAGCAATTTAAAAAGACTTAGCTTTGATTTTCGTTTTGACTGACTGCTTTCTCTTTGGATTGAAAATGCAGTTTTTGCCATCGTTGCGAACGCGTGGTGCGATCTTTCACCTCTCCGGCGAGTTGTCCACAGGCGGCATCAATATCATCGCCTCGTGTTTTTCTTGTAATGGTATTAATTCCCTTGGACACTAATATGTCTCGAAACGCATCAATTGCCTCTTTGGAAGACCGTTCATACTGGGTTAAGGGAAAGGGATTAAAAGGAATCAGATTCACCTTTGATGGAATATCCTCGAGTAGTTTAACCAGCTGTCTCGCGTGTTCAGGCTGATCATTCACCCCTTTTAACATGACATATTCAAATGTCACTTTGCGCTTGGGTTCATCTTTAAAATAATACTTGCAAAGCTTCATTAACTGTTCAAGGGGATATTTTTTATTGATCGGAACAAGCACATTTCTCAATTCGTCATTAGGTGCATGTAATGAGACAGCAAGAGCTACCGGGCTGACTTCGCGTAGTCTTTCCAGATCAGGTAATACGCCGGATGTGCTTAAGGTTACTCGTTTCTTGGAGAGTCCATAAGCCAGGTCATCCATCATGATGTCCATTGCCGCAACTACATTATCAAAGTTTAGCAAGGGCTCGCCCATTCCCATCATAACGACATTGGTTATATGTTTATCATGATGCCCATCTTCTTTAGACAGGGTTCTTACAGCCAACCATACCTGAGCAATAATTTCAGCAGTGCTTAAATTCCTGTTAAATCCCTGCTTTGCCGTGGAACAGAAACTGCAATTCAAGGCACATCCAACCTGTGATGAAACACAGAGAGTTCCTCGATTGGCTTCAGGTATGAAAACGGTTTCAATGCAATTACCGCAGTCCAGCTTTAAAAGCCATTTGCAGGTACCATCTTTTGATTGCTGACAGGCTACTATTTCTGGAAGTCTGATTTCAGCAATTTGAGAAAGACGTTCGCGCAATGCCTTTCCAAGATTCGTCATTTGAGAAAAATCATGATAACCCGCCTGATGAATCCATTGCATGACTTGTTGCGCGCGAAACTTTTTCTCGCCAAGTTCTAAAAAAAAGTTTTGCATTTGCTGATAATTAAAATTCAACAAGTTGATCTTACTAGTCATGACAACCTCAGGGGATAATACACGCTTCGCAGCATTTATATAGTTTATCAGAAATTAACTGGCCGTGTTCACGAGCTCTTAATCAAGAGCTCGTGCGGATTGAAACAGAATTATCTGTCGCAAATTTCATGAGGTTCAAAGAAAAAAGCAATTTCAGTAGCAGCGTTCTCAGCACTGTCAGAACCATGTACTGCATTAGCGTCAATGCTGTCAGCAAAGTCAGCACGAATAGTGCCTGGAGCAGCTTCTTTAGGGTTTGTTGCACCCATCAGATCACGATTTTTCATGACTGCGTTGTCGCCTTTTAAAACCTGAATCATAACAGGACCGGAAATCATGAAACTCACCAAATCGTTGAAAAATGGGCGTGCTTTATGAACAGCATAAAACCCTTCAGCTTGTTCTCTGGTCAAATGTGCCATTTTTGCAGCAACTACTTTAAGGCCTGCTTCTTCAAATCGTGAGTAGATTTGACCGATAACCGATTTGGCAACCGCATCGGGCTTGATAATGGAAAGGGTTAATTCAGTTGACATCGTCACTCCATTCAGTTCTCATTAAAGCGCGCTATTATACACGAAATTCTTTCGGAATTCTTCTTATTTCTCATCTTCACCTAAACTGGCATCAAATAATAAAGATTCCTGATTTTCCTGAACCTGTGCTACATCCGGTTTGTAGTCGGGAAGTAGTTTGATCAATTCATTAATGCGTATAATGAGATCATGAAAAACACTTCGGTAGTCTCTCATTTTAACTCCCATCCTAATGACTCGATCGAAATATTCCTCCAAATCCTGTTCCGCAGCAATTACAACCGGTTTTAATTCGCTGATTCGACTTAGAATTTGCCGGTGGCGCTCTCCATCCAGAGTGATTCCGAGACTTGTTTCGACTCTGACCCAAATGTCCTTGCTAATTGAGTTATCTCCTTTGGTAAAATCGTAATGGACCAGGAGGCTAGTTAGAAACTGGGCGATTGAGTTATCAGATTCATGAATCCCTTGAGAAGCCAATTCCTGATTAATCTCCTTTGCCATTGCATGTACTTTCTTTTGCCATTCTTCAGCGTAATATCTAAGTTTTTTCTGGCTTTCTGATATTAACTGTTCTTGAGCCAGTTCATCGATATGAAATGTATCGTTAATCTTTAAAAGGGTTTGACGTTCCGCCTCCAGATCTTCTCTGGTGGCACCGCCTGGAGCTTCCTCAACTTTTCCTGTCTCACCGGACAGAAGATAATCAATGAACAACTTCTGCGCATAAAGCTGATAATCTCTCGCCTGTTGCATGATGATGCCATTGAAAACATTTTTTAAAGGCATACGCATCAGCGTATGATAGAAATTGTTTGGTGTTTTCAGTGCATAGAGTAAATCTTCATCAGCCAGCTTTATCTTATAATTTTCCAATATCCGCTTGGCGGTAATTATTCCATAGCTTGAAAACCATTTGGATAAATCATTTTCTGTTTTTTCTTCGCTCATGATGCGTCCAATTAAAATTGCAACAAGTGAATCTCAATTAGAAAACTCGGTAGGATCGCTAATTGAGGACATAATACATCTATGTTATAAGGCATATTTTGAATTATAGAATACCCTCATGCTAAGCCCTATTTCCAATGATTTGCAAATTTTAATTGATTTTTTACAAACACCTACCCCTGAAGAGTGGCTAACCGCAGGGTTAAAGAACATTCCTTTACTGTTATTGGATCATGCTCATTGCGAACGTAAAGCCGCAGCTACTGCGATCAATTTTATCAGCAAATATCCTGAACTGGCTGAGCTTGTTAAAACCATGTCTCCACTGGCTCGCGAGGAGTTATTGCATTTTGAAAAAGTGCTTGATTTAATGCGGGAACGAAACTATGCCTTTGGACCTTTACAGTCATGTAATTATGCTCAGAAAATACATGCTCATGTGACTAAAGGTGGAGGTTTTGATCGCCTGAGAGATCAGTTAATAGTAGGAGCAATCATCGAGGCGCGTTCATGTGAGCGGTTCTATGCCCTGGTTCCCTTATTAGATGACCCTGTTTTAAGCCGCTTTTATTCCTCGCTGGTTAAATCTGAAGCGCGTCATTTTCAAGACTATCTGAAACTGGCTCATTTATATGGGCAGAATGTTGAAGAGCGGTTGCAATTTTTTCTTGAGATAGAGAATCAGATCATAAGAGATAAGGATGAGCTATTTCGCTTTCATAGCGGTATTCCGGTCCCTCACTCCGTCATTTCCGCGCAGGCGGAAATCCATCCATGATTTGGTGCAGTGCTCTTGCTGAAATAGATTCCCTCCTGCGCGGGAAGGCGTTGTTGTGTAAATGAAGATGTGGGGCAAAAACTGTCTTTGCGAACCTTAGCGAAGCAATCCAGATCCTAACTTTGTTCAAGGTCCGATCTGGATTGCTTCACTTTGTTCGCAAAGACGACAAGTTATTTCCTTTGTTCTATTTGCGCAACAATGCCGCGCGGGAATGACAGATTTTCATAAGTAGAATGCGGCGGTGCTCGCTCGAAATTTTCGCGCAAAGCTCGCATTGACCGGCAATCACATAGACGGACTATTTGTATTTTCGTCTGTATTCTCATTAACATTATTGAAAGCCATTTGGAAATAGTTTTCAAAGTGTGCTCTTAATCCATTCTTACTATCCGCATTCATCTTTATATAGTCATCCTGTGTCATGGGTTTGCCTGTCGCCACATTTTTGATCGTGTTATCAGGCTCTCTTTTAAATCCATTCTTTTTTAACCAGATCAATAATCCTGTATCCACCAGATCTTTCTGATCTTTGGTAAACTCTTCATCTTTATAGCGCAAATGAGTGGTTAATTTGCCATCAGCATCAAAATTAACGGCATAATCAACGGCTTCTTGAGGTTGAGGTGTATAGAGTCCTGCTTTCTCGGCAACTGCTTTACCTATGTCGATTGCTTTTCCACCAAGCCATATAATGGCGTTTTCAACCGGATGGCTATTGGCAAAAGTGACTCTCAGCGCAATATTTAATTTCATAAACGCATTCACCAATTCTGATGCACCTGTCGACCATTCAGTGAACCCTTCCATACTGCGGTCCATTAAATGAGACGCCTTGTCATCGACCTCTTTCCAGTAAGGTTGAGCATTGGCCCAGTCTGTTTCTGCTGCAATACGCTGTTTTGCTTCGCGGGTAGCCTGAATGTTGGCATTCTCTTTAGCAATAATTTCTTCGCGCAGGCGTTTTTCTATCTCTTCTTTGTTCGTACTCATAATCTATCCTCTAAGCAAGGTTCGGCTGTCCAAATATTACTCTATTAATAAATAATAACACACTATCATGACATTATATGATTGATTTTTGCACTAGAATACCCTGTAACATAATGGGGAATTATATCATTTAAACTTTTTTTCGATTTCTTTACATTAGGCATTTACGTTCTCATTCCAAACTAACAAAACTCAAACCCTTCACATTATCGAAACTTAAAATCTTCGGAGTATTGTCCCAGTCGCTTAGTACAAATCTTCGCAGTATTGAATGCTCAGGCATTGGGTATTCGCTGATACCTGGTTTATGAGTGTGACCATGTATCAGAATGGATGTATTCTTTGACTGCATCTCCTGAATACAGTCCTCGGCCACCACATCCATTGATTCGTAACTTAGAGAACGATTCGACTGGCTTTGCTGGCGAACGCGTTCCACCATTCGATTTCTGGTACTTAAAGGCAGACTTAGAAAAAGAAAGCGGAAGAATTTGTTTCGGGTTAAACGTCGAAAACGTTGATGAGCCTTATCCAGCGTGCAATAGCGATCGCCGTGGGATAATAAGATGGCTTGTCCGTTCAGCTGGATGATACATGGATCAGCAAGTAACTGGAGAGAGGCTTTTTCAATAAATTGATGACCAATCAAAAAATCCCTGTTGCCATGCATGAAACAGGTATGAATGCCAAAAGTGGTTAGCTCTTTTAGGGATTCGGCAATTCTTTCGCTCCAGGGAGTCATACCATCATCACCAGCCCAGGCATGAAAAAAATCACCAAGAATGTATAACTGACGACAAGGATTAGTCTTTATCCAGCTAAGAAATGCTTCAAAACGCCCGGCGATCTCATTATCGCCAGGATGCAGATGTAAATCGGAAATAAAAACAGCTTCTAGCATATGGGTTCAATGTGAATGTGCTCATCCTGAAGATAAATCTGACAAGGTGTTGTACTAGGCTCAATCGCATCGCTAAGACGATAAAAGCCTGCGATAGACACCAGATCGGCCTCAAGAGCCTGGCAGAAAATACGGGCCGTTTTATCGCCAGAAATACCTGCAAGAGCTCGTCCCCTGAGAGTGCCATACACGTGGATATTTCCATCAGCAAGCAACTCAGCCCCATGACTTACCGATGCGGTAATAATCAGATCACCGCCCTTGCTAACTACCTGCTGGCCTGAGCGAACAGGAGTCGTCAATAATTTGGTTTTAGGGTTGTCATGATGAGGTACTTCTTCAGGCTGCTCATCAAGAAGCGGTTTATCATGATTCGTAGAGGCATGCAAAACAGCCATACCTTTACATTGGGCAACTGTAGACACCAGTGGATCCGCTCCCTGGACTCCTACAGGAAAAAGATTATGTTCCCTTAATTCCTGGTAAAAAATATCCAGATCAATTGACTGGTTATTCAACTGACTAAAATCCAATACAACAGGCGTATTATCAAACAGTCTGGGCGCTTTGGCTATCATTTCATTTAATTGGTGAACAAAAAGAGTCTTGTCCGTGGATAATAATTGTATCACCGTAAAAGTGTATAACCGTCCTTTTAGTTTAAAAGCCTGAGATTTCAATAAATTATCTACCATTGTTCTGATATCCACCGTCGCATTTTTTGTTTATACTAACATGAGAGGACAGATAACAGAAGGACACTATTGTGGAGAAAGTGTGGCTTAAAAATTATCAGAAAGGTGTGCCCGCTGAAATTGATATTAATGAATATCGTTCTTTGGCACAATTATTCGATGAAGCCTGCAACAAGCATGCTGATAAAATTGCCTATGAAAATCTGGGGCATGGTATAACCTATGAAGAATTAAACAGGAAATGCAACGAGTTTACGGTTTATCTACAACAACTGGGTTTAAAAAAAGGTGCACGCGTCGCTATTATGATGCCTAACGTGCTTCAGTATCCGGTTGCATTATTTGGCGCCTTACGCGGCGGTTATATGGTAGTAAACACCAATCCGCTTTATACAGCCGATGAACTGATTCATCAGATGAATGATTCTGGAGCTGAAGTTATTGTTGTGTTGGCTAATTTTGCGAAAACGGTGGAAAAAGCCTTGCCGCATACAATGCTTAAACATATTGTCGTCACGCAAATTGGTGATTTGCTTCCATTTGTCAAACGGATTATTGTGAATGCCGTTGTTAAATACATTAAAAAAATGGTTCCAGCATACCACCTGCCTCAAGCCATCAGTTTTAACGAAGCCCTGAGTCAGGGCAGCGGCAAACCAGTGCAGCCTGTTGATCTTAATCACGATGATATTGCATTTCTGCAATACACTGGTGGAACAACAGGGGTGGCCAAAGGCGCTATGCTGACTCATGGAAATATGGTTGCCAATGTGCTGCAGGCCTATACCTGGATTAGCCCAATGGATGTGGGTGAGCAGGATATTATTGTTACTGCCCTGCCGCTCTACCACATTTTTTCACTGACAGCCAATTGCCTGACCTTTTTAAAGGCCGGCGCGAAGAATGTTCTGATTACTAATCCGCGAGATATTCCCCACTTTATCAAGGAAATTAAAAATATCCAGTTTACAGCGATTACAGGTGTTAACACTCTGTTTAATGCGATGATGCATAACCCCGCTTTTCATGAAATTGATTTCAGCAAGTCAAAACTGGCGCTCTCCGGCGGAATGTCTTTACAAAAAGCCGTTGCTTTGAAATGGGTCGAACTGACCAAAAGCCGTATTCTCGAAGCCTACGGATTAACCGAGACATGTCCCGCGGTAACCATTAATCCAATGTATATGGAAGATTACAATGGCAGCATTGGTTTACCCATTTCCTCGACTGAAGTATCGATACGCAATGACGACGGTGTGGAGCTTGGATTCAATCAAACAGGCGAGCTCTGCGTCAGAGGCCCTCAGGTTATGGCTGGATATTGGCAGCGTCCGGATGAAACTGCTCTGGTGATGACTGAAGACGGATTTTTACGTACAGGGGATATGGCGCAAATCGATCAAAATGGTTTCGTTTATCTTATTGACCGTAAAAAGGATATGATTGTTGTTTCCGGTTTCAATGTCTATCCCAATGAAGTAGAGCAGGTTATCGGGATGATGCCAGGCGTACATGAAGTAGGTGTTATCGGCGTTCAGCATGAAGAAAGCGGTGAGCGGGTTAAAGCCATTATCGTCAAGCGCGATCCTGCCCTGACAGCAGAACAGGTCATTGAGCACTGCAGAGAACATCTGACAGGTTACAAGATCCCTAAGATTGTGGAATTCGTTGACGAGCTGCCGAAAACTAATGTCGGAAAAATACTGAGACGGGCTTTAAAAGAGTCATCTCGATAATTCGATAGAACGTCGATCTTAACCGTCTTTGCGAGCATCAGCGAAGCAATCCGCCTCCTTAACTTTGTTCAAGTTTCGATCTGGATTGCTTCACTACGTTCGCAAAGACGACCCTGTTACAACTGGATTTTATGATCCTCATTATTTCTTCACCGTCTTTGCGAGCATCAGCGAAGCAATCCACCTCCTTAACTTTGTTCAAGTTTTGATCTGGATTGCTTCACTACGTTCGCAAAGACGCCCCTGTTAGAACTGGATTTTATGATCCTCATTATTTCTTCACCGTCTTTGCGAGCATCAGCGAAGCAATCCACCTCCTTAACTTTGTTCAAGTTTCGATCTGGATTGCTTCACTA
>NZ_CAAAJH010000013.1:0-100993 GCF_900640215.1 Legionella genomosp. 1 | reverse complement strand
CCAGGCGACAACGTTCAAATGACTGTCAGTCTGCATTCACCGATTGCAATGGATGAAGGTCTGCGCTTTGCTATTCGCGAAGGCGGTCGTACTGTCGGTGCCGGTGTCGTAGCAAAAATTATCGAGTAAAGAGTAAAATGGTGTGAGAACAATAGTTCTCACACCAAGAAGTAAGGAGTTAGGCCAGTAGCTCAATTGGCAGAGCGGCGGTCTCCAAAACCGCAGGTTGGGGGTTCGATTCCCTCCTGGCCTGCCAACTACCAAAAGCGTGATTGTGATGAAAACAAACCTAAGCGTTAAAGAAATTGTTTTATGGACAGGAATGCTGTTAGTAACTATAGCAGCCTTTTTTTGTACTTATTACTATACTGTTTCATCTCCAATCAAAGTTATGATTTGGATTGGTTGGCTAGTTAGCATATTCGTAATAGGTTTTTTTACCAATAAAGGACAGCAAGTTTTTGCATTCGCACAGGAAGCAAAAATTGAACTTCAAAAAGTAGTTTGGCCTACACGTCAAGAAACTGTGCAAACTACCTCAATAGTTATGATCATGGTTGCAGCAACTGGATTTATTCTCTGGGGAATTGATTCAATAATGATGTGGGCAATCGCAAAAATAACACATTTGGGCTGACAATAGTGGAAGAACAGAAATCAAAACAGTGGTATGTAGTTCATGCCTATTCAGGCTATGAAAATTTCGTTATGCGTGAGATAAAAGCACGCGCACTTCATCAAAATCTTGAAGAAAAAATTGGCGAAGTAGTTGTTCCTTCCGAAGAAGTCGTAGAAATGCGCGCCGGACAGAAGCGTAAGAGCACAAGAAAGTTTTTTCCAGGTTATGTTTTAGTTAACATGGTTATGGAGGATTCCACGTGGCATATGATTCGAGCAATACCTCGAGTCCTTGGTTTCCTTGGTGGCACTGCAAAAGGGGATGCCAACCAAAAGCCGACACCAATTTCAGATAAAGAAGCAAGAGCTATCTTGCAAAGGGTTGAAGATGGCGTGACCAAGCCGAAACCCAAAATCCTGTTCGAACCAGGTGAAGTAGTTCGCGTCAAAGAAGGTCCGTTTGTTGATTTCAATGGTGTGGTAGAAGAAGTTAACTATGAGAAAAACAAATTAAGAGTGGCCGTTCTGATCTTTGGACGCTCTACACCTGTCGAGCTTGAGTTTAGCCAGGTCGAAAAAACCTGATAACACCAACCGGGGAGCTAATGCCGAATTAGTGTTAGCGTTGACCCACATAGGAGTAAATAATGGCAAAAAAAGTCGAAGCTTATGTAAAGCTACAAATACCTGCGGGTAAAGCAAATCCAAGTCCACCAGTCGGCCCTGCATTAGGTCAGCGCGGTGTGAACATCATGGAATTCTGTAAGGCATTTAATGCGGCTACACAGAATATGGAACCAGGCTTGCCAACTCCAGTTGTCATTACTGTATATAGTGATCGCAGTTTTACGTTTATTACCAAAACGCCTCCTGCTTCTGTACTAATCAAGAAGAAAGCTGGTATTGCCAGTGGTAGCGGAAAACCAAACACCAATAAAGTTGGCCGCCTGAATCGTGAACAACTTGAAGAAATTGCCAAAACTAAAGAACCTGATCTGACTGCTGCCAGTTTGGATGCTGCTGTTCGTACTATCGCAGGTACAGCAAGAAGCATGGGCGTAGAAGTTGAAGGCGTGGAATAAGGGGACAGATCATGGCAAAGTTAAGCAAAAAAATACAACAAATTCGTGAAAATGTTAAACCTAACCACTACTATAACGCTCACGAAGCAATTGAACTCTTAAAGAAATTTGCAAGTAAAAATTTCAGAGAAAGCATTGATATTAGTGTTAACCTGGGTGTAGATCCCAGAAAATCAGACCAGGTAGTCAGAACCTCAACCAACCTGCCCAAGGGAACTGGCAAAACAGTTCGAGTAGCTGTATTTGCGCAGGGCGACAATGCAACTAAAGCTAAGAATGCTGGTGCGGATATTGTTGGTTTTGAAGATCTGGCTGAAAAAGTTAAAGCTGGAGAGATGGATTTTGATGTCGTAATTGCAACTCCAGATGCGATGCGAATCGTTGGTCAGTTAGGCCAAATCCTCGGTCCGCGTGGACTTATGCCAAATCCAAAAGTTGGCACAGTAACCACTAACGTCGAAGCGGCTGTTTCCGATGCGAAGTCAGGTCAGGTTCGTTACCGTACTGATAAAAATGGAATTATTCATTGTACAGTCGGTAAGTTAGATTTCAGCGCTGACGATATAATCGAAAACATAAGCGCGCTGATTGTTGATCTTAAGAAGGCGAAGCCCGCTTCTTCAAAAGGCGTTTATCTGAAAAAGATTACATTATCATCTACAATGGGACCTGGATTGCCTATTGATATTGCATCATTACCCGTGTAATATAAACGCCCTTTTAAAAGCTTTCACGGCATAGACTAGGTTCAATGCCGTCGAAGACCGCAGGTGCGAAAGCTTAATACCCTGCGCAGACGGTGAACCGGCTCCGGGATCTCTCTGAGACGGCCACCATAACTGTCAAATCGATTTATTGATTTGATCAACTTAGGAGGTCATTAACGTGACGATAACATTAGCTGCAAAAAAAGCGGTAGTCGACGAAGTGAGTGAAGTTGCTTCAAAGGCTATATCTGCTGTTGTTGCGGATTATCGTGGTTTGACTGTTAATCAAATGACCCAATTGCGTTCTGAAGCACGCAAATCCAATGTTTACTTACGAGTAGTAAGAAACACATTAACTCGACGTGCTTTCGAGAAAACGGAGTTTGCCTGTCTGAACGACAAATTGGTTGGTCCTTTATTTATTGCTTTGTCACTTGAAGCACCAAGTGATGCAGCTAGATTGCTAAAGGAATTTGCCAAAACATTTGATAAGCTTGAAATCAAAGCATTATCTGTAGGTGGAAAAGTATACGGTGCAGAACATCTGGAAGCCGTAGCAAGTCTGCCGACACGTGATGAAGCATTAGCTAAGCTGATGTATGTGATGAAAGCGCCAGTCGAAAAATTTGTACGTACACTTGCAGAACCTCATGCCAAATTGGTTAGGACTATTGCTGCAATTAAAGATACAAAATAACCACATTTATTAATTTTAAACTTAGGAGCTAGTAATGGCTGTTTCAAAAAATGAGATCTTAGAAACTATCTCTAACATGACCGTGATGGAAATTGTAGACTTAATCGAAGAAATGGAGAAAAAATTCAACGTTTCTGCTGCCGCTGCTGCTGTTGCTGTAGCTGCTCCAGCTGCCGCTGCTGCCGCTGTTGAAGAAAAAACTGAATTCGATGTTGTTATGACAAGTTTCGGTTCTAACAAAGTAGGCGTTATTAAAGTTATCCGTGGTATCACTGGTCTGGGTCTGAAAGAAGCAAAAGACCTCGTTGAAGGCGCTCCTTCTACTGTTAAAGAAGGTGTTTCTAAAGACGAAGCTGCTACTATCAAGAAAGAGCTTGAAGAAGCTGGTGCTTCAATCGAAGTTAAGTAATACCATTGATTTGGTTTTAGATAACCCGGCCATGTTTACATGGCTGGGTTTGTGCGTTTGATTATCTCAATAATTTTACAGAGGAACTACCATGGCAATTGCAGAAGCTCAACACTATTCACATGCTGAGAAAAAAAGATTTCGCAAAAGCTTTGGGAGGCAGTCTGACAAGATGGAAATCCCCAACCTTCTTGATATTCAGCTAAAGTCATACACCGATTTTCTTGATGCCAATTCAAAGGCCAATATACAACAGAAAACTGGCCTGCATGCTGCATTTGCATCTGTATTCCCCATTGTAAGTTTTTCAGGAAATGCGCGTCTTGAGTATGTAAGTTACAAGTTGGGTGAGCCGGCATTTGATGTTAAAGAATGTAAAATGCGAGGATTAACTTATTCTGCTCCTCTACGAGTAAAGATTCGACTTGTAGTACTCGACAAAGATGCAGCTGGCGAACCAAAACCAATTAAAGACATTCGCGAACAAGACGTATTTATGGGTGAAATTCCCTTAATGACCGATGTCGGTACATTTGTGGTAAACGGAACCGAACGGGTTGTCGTTTCCCAGTTACATCGTTCACCTGGCGTTATATTTGAGCACGATCGTGGCAAAACGCACTCATCAGGTAAACTTTTATACTCTGCGCGAATTATACCATACCGTGGTTCCTGGCTTGATTTTGAATTTGATCCCAAGGACTGTGTATTTGTCCGTATTGATCGCCGCCGCAAGCTGCCAGTTACAATTCTATTGCGTGCGCTAGGTTTTGAAATAGAAGAAATATTATCTGAATTTTTTGAATCCACCATCTGCCAATTACGAAACGGAGAGTTTCATATCAATCTGGTACCGTCCAGATTAAGAGGTGAAATCGCTTCCTTTGATATTAAACTGCCTGATAGTGGTGAAATAATTGTTGAACAAGGTCGCCGCATAACAGCTCGTCACATCAAGTTGATGGAAAAGAGCAACATGCAGGACCTGGTTGTTCCAAGAGATTATCTGATTGGCAAAACCCTGGCAAAAAATGTCATTGATACGAGTACAGGTGAAATGCTTGCTCAGGCCAACGATGAAGTCACTGATCAACTGCTTGATCAATTAGCAGAACAGGGCATTTTAAGCTTTGAATTAATTTATACAAATGACCTCGATCATGGTTCGTATATATCAGATACACTAAAAGTTGATCCAACTACGAGTCAACTGGAAGCGCTGGTTGAAATTTATCGCATGATGCGCCCAGGCGAGCCGCCAACTAAAGAAGCCGCCGAAGCATTATTTAAGAACTTATTCTTCGCAGAGGACCGTTATGATCTGTCTGCTGTTGGTCGAATGAAGTTTAACCGTCGGGTTGGAAGAAAAGAAGATACTGGACTAGGTATTCTGACAAAAGAAGATATTCTGGCGGTAATTAAAACACTTATTGACATACGTAATGGAATTGGCATGGTTGACGATATCGACCATTTGGGCAATCGTCGCGTACGAAGTGTAGGTGAAATGGCAGAGAATCAATTCCGTGTGGGTCTGGTTCGTGTCGAGCGCGCTGTCAAGGAACGCTTAAGTCTTGTCGAGTCTGAAAATCTTATGCCTCAGGACTTAATCAATGCCAAGCCTGTATCTGCTGCTATTAAAGAATTTTTCGGATCTAGTCAGTTATCGCAATTTATGGATCAGGTTAACCCCTTATCGGGAGTGACCCATAAACGCCGTGTTTCAGCACTTGGCCCAGGTGGACTTACCCGTGAGCGAGCAGGCTTTGAAGTCCGTGACGTTCACACTACTCATTATGGTCGCGTCTGTCCGATTGAAACACCTGAAGGTCCAAACATTGGTTTGATTAACTCATTGTCAGTTTACGCAAGAACAAATGATTATGGGTTTATTGAGACACCTTGCAGAAAAGTAATTGACGGTCGAGTTACCGATGATATTGAATACCTTTCTGCAATTGAAGAAGTGGATCAGTACATTGCACAGTCCAGTGTACCAGTAGATGAAAACGGAACCATTCTGGCTGATCTCGTTCCATGCAGACATCAGAATGAGTTTTCACTGACTACACCTGATAAAATTAATTATATGGATGTGTCACCAAAGCAAATCGTTTCTGTTGCGGCCTCATTGATTCCTTTCCTTGAACATGACGATGCGAACCGCGCATTGATGGGTTCCAACATGCAACGTCAGGCGGTTCCTACTCTTCGTTCCGAAAAGCCGCTGGTAGGTACCGGAATGGAAAGAACGGTAGCTTCTGACTCTGGAGTGTCTGTAGTTGCCAAACGTGGTGGTATAATTGATTTGGTTGATGCTTCACGTATTGTGGTTAGAGTTAACGATGATGAAACAACGGCTGGTGAAGCGGGTGTAGACATTTATAACCTGACTAAATATTTCCGTTCTAATCAGGATACCTGTATCAATCAGAGGCCAATCGTTTCCAAAGGCGATCTGATTCAGCGAGGAGATATACTTGCTGATGGTCCATGTACCGATATGGGAGAGTTGGCCCTGGGACAAAATCTGCTTGTCGCATTTATGCCCTGGAACGGCTACAACTTTGAAGACTCTATTCTGATTTCAGAAAGAATTGTACAGGAAGATCGATTCACAACCATTCATATCGAGGAATTAACTTGTATCGCTCGTGACACCAAGCTTGGCACAGAAGAGATAACGGCTGATATTCCTAACGTAGGTGAATCTGCTTTAGCAAATCTGGATCAATCTGGAATTGTGTATATCGGAGCTGAAGTAGGAGCGGGTGATATTCTTGTTGGTAAAGTGACACCAAAAGGCGAAACACAATTAACGCCAGAAGAAAAACTGCTTAGAGCGATATTTGGTGAGAAGGCTTCAGATGTAAAAGACTCTTCCTTACGAGTTCCCTCAGGAATGAACGGTACTGTTATTGACGTTCAGGTGTTCACCCGTGATGGTCTGGAAAAAGATGACAGAGCTAAAAGCATTGAAGATGAGCATTTGGCAAGGGTTCGTAAAGACCTTATCGATGAAAGACGGATTCGTGAAGAAGATATTTATCATCGTATGTATAATCTGCTCATTGATAAAAATGCAACTGGCGGCCCAGGAAGTGTTAAGCCGGGTAGCGCGATTACCGCTGACTATTTAAATTCTATTCCCAGAGAAAAATGGTTTGATATCCGTATCGATGAAGATGTTGCGTCGCAGCAACTTGAGCAGTTATCCAAGCAGCTTGAGATGCTCGGTAAAGAGATGGAAAAGCGTTTTAATGATAACCGTAAGAAAATTATTCAGGGCGATGATTTAGCACCTGGAGTATTAAAGATTGTTAAGGTCTATCTTGCTGTCAAACGCCGTATTCAACCTGGCGACAAGATGGCAGGACGTCACGGGAATAAAGGGGTAATCTCGATTGTGGTGCCCGTTGAAGACATGCCTTACATGGCCGATGGTACTGCGGTTGATATCGTACTGAACCCATTGGGTGTTCCTTCACGTATGAACATTGGACAGGTTCTGGAAACGCATCTTGGCCTGGCCGCCAAGGGTTTAGGCGACCGAATCGCCAATATGCTGGAGGCCAATCAGCAAGTTGCCGAGTTACGCACTTTCCTGAACAAAATTTACAATCATGACAGCATGGAAAGAGTTAATCTCGATGCTTTGAATGATGATGAGATTCGTATTCTGGCTGATAATCTGCGCGCAGGAGTACCTATGGCTACTCCGGTATTTGATGGAGCAACAGAAAAAGAAATCAAGTCTATGCTGGAGCTGGCTGGTTTGCGGCCCGATGGCAAAACCATTCTGATTGATGGACGAACTGGTAAGGAATTCGACAATCCAGTAACTGTAGGCTATATGTATATGTTGAAGTTGAACCATCTTGTTGACGACAAGATGCATGCGCGTTCTACAGGTTCCTACAGTCTGGTTACACAACAACCATTAGGTGGTAAAGCTCAATTCGGTGGTCAGCGTTTTGGAGAGATGGAGGTATGGGCGCTTGAGGCTTATGGTGCCGCGTACACACTTCAGGAAATGTTGACTGTTAAATCGGATGATGTTGGCGGACGAACCAAGATTTATAAGAATATTGTTGATGGGGATCATCGCATGGATCCTGGAATGCCTGAATCATTCAATGTTTTACTAAAAGAAATTCGTGCATTAGGTATAGATATAGAATTGAACCACGATTAATAAATAATCGTATAAATTCTCACTAATAATTTTTTTGGAGACATAGACTTGGCTGATCTAAGCAACAACCCGATAAGAAAACCACCAGTAATGAGTGATTTGCTTGGTATTCTCAAACAACAGGGTCAAAGTGAAGAATTTGATGCAATTAAAATCGCATTAGCATCGCCTGACCTGATTCGTTCATGGTCCTACGGAGAGGTGAAAAAGCCGGAGACAATTAACTACCGGACTTTCAAGCCTGAGCGTGATGGATTATTTTGTGCCAAAACGTTTGGCCCAGTAAAAGATTACGAATGTCTCTGTGGCAAATATAAACGTTTGAAACACCGTGGTGTTATTTGCGAAAAATGCGGTGTCGAGTTGGCGCTTGCAAAAGTACGTCGTGAGCGAATGGGCCATATTGAACTGGCTAGTCCGGTTGCCCATATCTGGTTTCTTAAATCCTTACCTTCCCGTATTGGATTACTGCTTGATATGACGCTGCGTGATATTGAAAGAGTTCTTTATTTTGAAGCGTTTGTTGTAGTCGAGCCAGGCATGACCGAACTTGAGCGTGGTCAACTGCTGAATGATGAAACCTATCTCGAGGCGATGGAAGAGTATGGTGATGAGTTTGACGCTCGAATGGGTGCTGAAGCGATTCGCGACCTGCTTCGTCAAATCGACCTTGAAGAAGAGATCAGAAACCTTCGAGAAGAATTGCCGACAACCAATTCCGAAACCAAGATCAAGAAAATTACCAAACGGTTGAAATTACTTGAAGCATTTTATGAGTCAGGAAATAAACCCGAATGGATGATCATGGATGTACTTCCTGTATTACCTCCAGACCTGCGCCCCTTGGTTCCTCTCGATGGCGGCCGTTTTGCTACTTCAGACTTAAACGATCTGTATCGACGCGTTATTAACAGAAACAATCGCCTGAAGCGCCTTCTCGATCTTAATGCTCCTGACATCATTGTGCGTAATGAAAAGCGTATGCTTCAGGAGTCTGTAGATGCATTGCTTGATAATGGCAGACGCGGACGTGCAATTACAGGAACTAACAAACGACCATTAAAATCACTTGCCGATATGATTAAAGGCAAGCAAGGCCGTTTCCGTCAGAATCTGCTTGGTAAGCGTGTTGACTACTCTGGTCGTTCAGTAATTGTTGTGGGTCCTACACTCAGACTTCATCAATGCGGATTGCCAAAGAAAATGGCCTTGGAGTTATTCAAGCCGTTTATCTTCAGTAAATTAGAATTCCGTGGCCTGGCAACCACGATTAAAGCCGCTAAGAAAATGGTAGAGCGGGAAGAGCCGATTGTATGGGATATTCTGGATGATGTCATTCGCGAGCATCCGATTCTTCTTAATCGCGCACCGACCTTACACCGTTTAGGTATTCAGGCCTTTGAACCTGTATTAATCGAAGGTAAGGCAATTCAGCTTCACCCATTAGTCTGTACAGCATACAACGCTGACTTTGACGGTGACCAGATGGCTGTTCACGTACCTCTTACTCTTGAGGCACAGCTGGAGGCTCGTTCGTTGATGATGTCTACGAATAATATCCTTTCTCCTGCGAGTGGTGAGCCAATCATTGTTCCCAGTCAGGACGTGGTACTTGGGCTTTACTATTTAACACGTGAGCGGCTCAATGCCAAAGGCGAAGGCAAAGTTTTCGCCAGCCCGCAAGATGCACAAAACTTTTATGAAGCTGGCTATGTTGATATTCATGCCAAAGTTAAAATTCGTATGCCTTCGGAAGATAAAGAAGGGCAATATCAATTGGTCGATACAACGGTTGGTCGAGCCATTCTTTCAGATATATTGCCGAAAGGAATGTCGTTCACTGTCATTAACAGACCGATGACAAAAAAGGCCATTTCAAGAGTAGTGGATACCTGCTACCGAAAATTCGGTTTGAAAGAAACCGTCATTTTTGCTGACCAGTTGATGTATACCGGCTTTAAATATGCAACACGTGCAGGTGCGTCCATTGGTATTGAAGATATGGAAATCCCTGAAGATAAGGCAGATATTATCGCACAGGCAGACAATGAGGTTCGTGAAATTGAATCCCAGTTCCGTTCCGGTCTGGTAACCAATGGTGAGCGTTATAATAAGGTTATCGATATTTGGTCAAGAACCAATGAAATGGTAGCCAAGTCGATGATGGCGAGAATCGCAACAGAAGAAGTAACCGATAGAACCGGTAAGAAAGTAAGACAAGAGTCATTTAATCCAATCTTTATGATGGCTGACTCTGGTGCACGGGGTTCTGCGGCACAGATAAGACAGCTTGCTGGTATGCGGGGTCTGATGGCGGCGCCAGATGGCTCAATTATTGAAACGCCTATTACTGCAAATTTCCGGGAAGGCTTAAACGTATTCCAGTACTTTATTTCGACTCACGGAGCTCGTAAAGGTCTTGCTGATACTGCGTTAAAAACAGCAAATTCTGGTTATTTAACACGTCGACTAGTGGATGTTGCGCAGGACGTTGTTATTACCGAAATTGATTGCGGAACTGAAAACGGCATTTTGATGCAGCCTTTAATTGAAGGTGGTGACATTGTAGAGCCATTGCACGAACGTGTATTAGGTCGTGTTGTGGCTAAAGATGTATTTATTCCCAATCAGAATGATGCAATTGTTACAGCGGGAACTTTACTTGATGAAGATTGGGTTGAGAAGCTGGAACGTTATGGTATTGACCAGGTTCTGGTACGTTCACCGATTACCTGTGAAACTCGCTTTGGTTTATGTGCCAAATGTTATGGCCGTGATTTAGCCAGAGGACATCTTGTTAACACCGGAGAAGCTGTTGGTATCATTGCAGCTCAATCAATTGGTGAGCCGGGTACGCAGTTGACGATGAGAACCTTCCACATCGGGGGAGCTGCATCCAGAGCAACCGCTGCCAATAATATTCAAATTAAGAATAAAGGGGTTATTCGACTCCATAACATCAAAACGGTGACGCACGAAAATAAAAATCTGGTTGCTGTTTCGCGTTCAGGGGAAGTGTCAATTGTTGATGATTTCGGACGGGAACGTGAGCGTTATAAGCTGCCTTACGGTGCGGTACTGACTGTTCATGATAACAAGGCAGCAGAGGCTGGCGAAATTATTGCTACCTGGGACCCGCATACCCATCCAGTAATTTCCGAGGTTAGCGGTCGTTTGAAGTTCATCGATCTTATTGAAGGTTTGACTATGAACCGTCAGACTGACGAGTTAACTGGCTTAAGTAACATCGTGGTCATTGACGCTAAACAAAGAAGTGCTGCAGGCCGCGATTTAAGACCGATGGTCAAATTGGTTTCTGATGACGGTGATGAGATTTATCTGGCTGGTACGAATGTGCCTGCTCAATACTACTTACCGGTTGATGCAATTATTAATTTTGAAGATGGCAGTCTGGTAGGTGTAGGGGATGTTATCGCTCGTATACCACAGGAACGATCTAAAACCCGCGACATCACCGGGGGTTTACCGCGTGTTGCTGACTTGTTTGAAGCCAGAAAACCAAAAGACGCAGCTGTCATGGCAGAAACGTCCGGATTGGTCAATTTTGGTAAGGAAACTAAAGGTAAGCGTCGCTTGATCATCACAGCTTCTGAAAGTAATTTCCATGAAGAATTGATACCTAAATGGCGTCATATCTCCGTGTTTGAAGGGGAGCATGTCGAGCGAGGTGAAGTAATTGCAGAGGGACCATTGAACCCGCATGACATACTTCGTTTACTGGGTGTTGGTGCCCTTGCAAATTATATCGTTAATGAAGTACAGGATGTATACCGTTTACAGGGTGTGAAAATTAACGATAAACATATCGAGACAATTGTTAGACAAATGCTTCGTAAGCGAGTGATAACATTTTCTGGTGATTCCAAATTCCTGGTAGGTGAACAGGTAGAAGAAAGCATCATGTTGCAGGAAAATGACAAATTGCAAGCAGACGGGAAACAAGTTGCTATGGGAATACCTATTTTATTAGGTATCACCAAAGCCTCTCTTGCAACTGAATCATTTATTTCAGCTGCGTCCTTCCAAGAGACAACGCGTGTGTTGACGGAAGCGGCTGTTAGCGGAAAAGTAGATGATTTAAGAGGCTTGAAAGAAAACGTGATGGTTGGTCGACTGATTCCTGCGGGAACAGGTTATGCCTATCATCAAGGCCGCAAGGCAAAACGTGCAAAGACAGCTGGTTCTGAGCACATCTCGCATACGGTAACTGCCAGTGACGTGGAGCATGCATTGAGTGAAGCACTTAATGCAGATAACCATGATCATTGATCCGGGCTTGGAGTTTCAGTGGATAAGTCTTGACAAATCCGCTGAAACTATAATAGAATCCGGCCTCCTTATGCATACGAAATCACTATAAAAGAGATAGTTCGGAGTTAATAATAAATGGCTACTATTAATCAGTTAGTAAGAAAGCCTCGAGTGGACGCTAAAAAGAAAAGTAACGTCCCTGCTTTGGAATCATGTCCACAGCGCCGAGGTGTTTGTACACGTGTATACACAACCACACCTAAAAAGCCTAACTCAGCTATGCGTAAGGTGGCTCGTGTTCGATTGACTAACGGCTTTGAAGTGACCTCCTACATTGGTGGGGAAGGGCACAACTTACAGGAACACTCCGTGGTTCTGATTCGTGGCGGCCGGGTTAAAGACTTACCTGGTGTTCGTTATCACACAGTGCGTGGCAGCCTTGATACATCAGGTGTTAATGATCGTAAACAAGGTCGTTCTAAATACGGAACTAAAAAGCCGAAAGATAAAAAATAATCTGATTGTAGGAATTTGACATGCCAAGAAGAAGAGAAGTCCCCAAACGTGAAATTCTGCCTGATCCTAAGCATCATAGTGAGCTGTTGGCAAAATTCATCAACGTATTAATGATCAGTGGAAAAAAATCCATTGCTGAGAAAATTGTTTATGATGCCCTGGACGTACTACATGAGCGCGTCAAGAAAAATCGTAAGAGCGAAGACGAGTCAGGTGAGGCCGGAAGCGTAGGCGGCTCAACGACTGTACTGCAATACTTTGAGCAAGCGCTTGATAATGTTCGTCCAAGTGTTGAAGTACGATCAAGACGTGTCGGTGGCGCTACTTATCAGGTTCCGGTTGAAGTGCGTACTGATAGAAGCATTGCATTAGGAATGCGCTGGATTGTCCAGGCTGCCAGATCTCGTGGCGAAAAGGGAATGATGCTGCGTTTGGCAGGTGAGTTGTTAGATGCTTTTGAAAGTAAAGGCTCTGCAGTTAAAAAACGTGAAGATACTCATAGGATGGCTAAAGCTAACCAGGCCTTTGCGCATTTTCGCTGGAATTAACAGAGAGAGAAAACTCCGTGTCTACTCCATTAGAACTTTACAGAAATATCGGCATTGCTGCCCATGTCGATGCAGGGAAAACGACCACGACCGAACGTGTTCTTTTCTACACTGGAATGTCGCATAAAATGGGTGAAGTACATGATGGCGCTGCAACAATGGACTGGATGGTTCAGGAGCAGGAGCGCGGTATTACAATTACCTCTGCTGCTACGACTTGCTACTGGGAAGGAATGGATAAGCAATTTCCACGACACCGTATCAATATTATTGATACCCCAGGGCACGTTGACTTCATGATCGAAGTAGAGCGTTCATTGCGAGTTCTTGATGGTGCTATCGTTGTGTTCGATGCGGTTTCAGGAGTTGAGCCCCAATCTGAGACAGTGTGGAGGCAGTCTGATAAGTACGGTGTTCCACGCATTGTTTTTGTAAACAAAATGGACAGGATGGGAGCAAATTTTCTCCGGGTTGTAGCTCAGATTAAACAACGTCTTGGGTCCAATCCTGTAGTAGTCCAAATGCCAATTGGCGCGGAAGATGCTTTCATTGGAGTTGTTGACCTTGTCAAAATGAAAGCAATTCACTGGGATGAAGAAAGTAAAGGTATGTCTTTTGTTTATCAGAATATCCCAGCAGAGATGATGAAGCAATGTGAAGAGTATCGAGCGTTAATTATTGAAGCGGCAGCTGAAGCGTCTGAAGAGCTGATGGAAAAATATCTGGAAGGCGAAGAGCTTACAGAAGATGAAATTAAGCATGCCATTCGTAAACGAACGGTGAGTAATGAAGTTGTACCAGTGTTCTGCGGTTCAGCCTTTAAGAACAAGGGTGTTCAAGCAGTTCTGGATGGTGTGGTTGATTATTTACCTTCACCTATTGATATCCCTGATATTAAAGGCGTTGATGAGTACGGAAATGAGCTGCATCGTAAAACATCTTATGATGAGCCATTTTCAGCGTTAGCATTTAAAATTGCCACTGATCCTTTTGTGGGCACGCTGACCTATTTTCGTACCTACTCAGGGGTATTAAAAAGTGGAGATACCATTTATAATCCCGTGAAAGGGAAAAAAGAGCGGATAGGCCGCCTTTTGCAAATGCATGCCAACTCAAGAGAAGAGATAAAAGAAGTTAAAGCTGGCGATATTGCTGCTGCTGTTGGTTTAAAGACAGTTACAACTGGCGATACACTTTGCGACATAGATCATGTTGTTACGTTGGAAAGAATGGATTTCCCAGATCCCGTAATAGCTGTAGCAGTGGAGCCTAGAACCAAAGCTGACCAGGAAAAAATGTCAATAGCTTTAGGTAAACTAGCACAGGAAGATCCTTCCTTCCGTGTTCATACTGATGAAGAATCAGGTCAAACAATTATCGAGGGGATGGGTGAGTTACACCTCGAGATTATCGTGGACCGTATGAAGCGGGAGTTCAATGTCGAAGCCAATGTGGGTAAACCGCAGGTTGCTTATCGTGAAACGATTAAAGCAGTGGTGGAGCAGGAAGGCAAATTTGTTCGTCAGTCTGGTGGCCGTGGACAATATGGTCACGTATGGTTGAAGATCGAGCCGCAACAACCAGGTTCAGGCTATGAGTTCGTCAATGCTATTGTTGGGGGTGTTATTCCAAAAGAATACATTCCTGCTGTAGATAAGGGAATTCAGGAGCAGATGCAAAATGGTGTTATTGCTGGTTACCCTGTAGTAGATGTCAAAGTCACACTTTTCGATGGTTCATTCCACGAAGTGGATTCAAGTGAAATGGCATTCAAAATTGCTGGCTCACTGGGCTTTAGACAAGGTGCTCAAAAAGCAAAACCCGTGCTTCTTGAGCCAATAATGAGTGTGGAAGTTGTAACCCCTGAAGAGTATATGGGGGATGTCATGGGAGACTTGAACCGCCGGAGAGGCATGGTTCAGGGTATGGAAGATTCTCCTGCAGGAAAGGTAATTCGTGCGGAAGTTCCATTAGCAGAAATGTTTGGGTATGCCACAGATGTGCGTTCCGCGACACAAGGTCGAGCTACCTATTCAATGGAGTTCGCTAAGTATGCGGAAGCACCAATGAATATTGCTGAAGCGATTATTAAGAAACAATAAAAGTTAATGAGGTTATTTGAAAATGGCGAAGGAAAAGTTTGAGCGAAAGAAGCCGCACGTAAATGTAGGCACGATTGGTCACGTTGACCACGGTAAAACCACACTGACTGCAGCTATAACAACGATTATGGCGAAAAAATTTGGTGGTACAGCGAAAGCGTATGATCAGATTGACGCAGCCCCTGAAGAGCGTGAGCGTGGAATTACAATTTCTACAGCGCATGTTGAGTATGAATCAGCAAACCGCCACTACGCACACGTAGATTGCCCAGGACACGCGGACTATGTCAAGAACATGATTACCGGTGCTGCGCAGATGGACGGAGCGATTCTGGTAGTATCAGCAGCTGATGGTCCAATGCCTCAAACTCGCGAGCATATTCTGTTATCCCGCCAGGTTGGTGTACCATACATTGTAGTATTCCTGAATAAAGCGGATATGGTTGATGATGCGGAGTTGTTAGAACTGGTTGAGATGGAAGTTCGTGACCTGCTGAGCAGCTATGAATTTCCTGGTGATGACATTCCAATTGTTGTTGGTTCAGCGCTGAAAGCTCTGGAAGGCGACACAAGTGATATCGGTGTTGCAGCGATTGAGAAACTGGTTGAGACAATGGACTCCTATATTCCAGAACCAGTTCGTAACATTGATAAAGCATTCTTATTACCGATTGAAGACGTATTCTCAATTTCTGGCCGTGGAACAGTAGTAACTGGCCGTGTTGAAAGCGGAATTGTTAAAGTAGGTGAGGAAGTTGAGATTGTTGGTATTCGCGATACTCAAAAGACCACATGTACTGGTGTTGAAATGTTCCGTAAACTGCTTGACGAAGGTCGTGCAGGAGATAACGTAGGGGTGTTGTTACGAGGAACGAAACGAGACGACGTAGAAAGAGGACAAGTACTGGCAAAACCTGGTACAATCAAGCCTCACACCAAATTTGAAGCCGAAGTATACGTGCTTTCAAAAGATGAAGGTGGCCGTCACACTCCATTTTTCAATGGTTACCGTCCTCAGTTTTACTTCAGAACGACAGACGTAACAGGTTCTTGTGAACTGCCACAAGGAATTGAAATGGTAATGCCAGGCGACAACGTTCAAATGACTGTCAGTCTGCATTCACCGATTGCAATGGATGAAGGTCTGCGCTTTGCTATTCGCGAAGGCGGTCGTACTGTTGGTGCCGGTGTCGTGGCTAAAATCATCGAGTGAGTAAAATGAGTAATCAAAATATTAAAATTCGTTTAAAATCGTTTGACCATCGTTTGATTGATTCGTCAACACGTGAAATAGTTGAAACGGCAAAACGTACTGGCGCACAAATCCGTGGGCCAATACCACTGCCAATTAAAAAAGAGAAATTTACTGTATTGATTTCTCCTCATGTTAACAAAGATGCTAGAGATCAGTATGAGTTACGCACCCATAAACGCCTGGTTGTGATAGTGCACCCCACTGAAAAAACAGTAGATGCATTAATGAAGCTGGACTTGGCTGCTGGTGTCGATGTTCAGATAAGTCTGGATGACGAATAACGTTCCAGATAGGAATACTAACGAGGTATTACAATGATAGGGTTAATTGGCAGAAAAGTTGGTATGACACGTATCTTTACTGAAGAAGGGCAGTCAATTCCTGTTTCAGTAATAGAAATTGCGCCAAATCGTGTATCTCAACTTAAAACGCTTGAATCTGACGGCTATATGGCTGTACAAATAACAGGCGGTGAAAAAAAGGCAAGCCGTGTAAACAAAGCGCTTACTGGTCATTTTGCAAAAGCTCAGATAGAAGCTGGAGATATGATCGGAGAATTCCGAGTCACTTCTCTTGATGGCTTTTCTGCTGGGCAGACTATTTCAGTAGCCGAAATTTTTACTCCCGGTCAATATGTCGATGTGACAGGTACATCAAAGGGTAAAGGCTTTGCTGGTACCGTAAAACGACATAATTTCAGAACGCAAGATGCAACACACGGTAACTCTGTTTCGCATCGTGTTCCTGGATCAATTGGTCAGAACCAAACGCCAGGACGAGTGTTCAAAGGTAAGAAAATGGCCGGCCATATGGGTAATGTCAGATGCACTACTCAAAACCTTGAGTTGGTTAGAGTTGATGCTGAACGAAATCTACTGTTGATAAAGGGTGCTATTCCTGGATTCCCTGGAGCCAGAGTCGAAGTACGACCCGCAGTTAAGATCAAAGCAGGGGATCAATAATGGAACTTATTACTAAAGATACCAACACTTCATTAAGTGTAAATGAGCAAGTGTTCGATTATAACTACAACGAAGGCTTAATTCATCAAGCTGTAGTCACTTTTATGAATAATGCTCGCAGTGGAAACAGTGCCCAGAAAACCCGATCTGAAGTGAGTGGAGGCGGTAGAAAGCCTTGGAGACAAAAAGGTACTGGCCGTGCACGCGCTGGTACAATCCGCAGCCCAATTTGGCGTTCGGGTGGGGTTACGTTTGCATCAAAGAAACGTGATTATAGCCAAAAGCTAAACAAAAAAATGTATAAGCGCGCTATAAGAAGCATCTTATCTGAGCTTATCCGTAATGAGAATCTGATTGTCGTTAGTGACTTTCAATGCAGTTCTAACAAGACCAAAGACTTTATTGTCAAGATGAAAGAGTATGATTTGACAAATGCTTTAATCATTATGCATGAAGTTGGCGAAAACGAGTACCTGGGTTCACGCAATCTGATTGATTTCGACATTTGCGACGTTGCTTCAGTTGACCCCGTGAGTTTACTGCGCTTTGAAAAAGTACTAATCACAGGTGAAGCACTTAAAAGCATTGAGGAGTTGCTACAATGAACGCAGAACGTTTACTAATGGTATTAAGAGAGCCACACACATCTGAAAAAGCAACTGTGATGGCTGAAAAATACAAGCAATTTACTTTCAAAGTTCTCAAAACTGCCACCAAAAACGAGATTAAAAGAGCAGTAGAGGAATTGTTTAATGTTAAAGTCAAAAATGTTTCTGTAATGAATGTCAAAGGCAAGTCCAAGCGTTTTCGCCAGTTAGCTGGTAAAAGAAGCGACTGGAAAAAAGCGTTTGTTTCTTTACACGAAAACTATGATATCGATTTTAGCGTAAAAGAATAAGGTAGACGACGATGGCATTATTAAAATCAAAACCAACGTCACCCGGAAAGCGCGGTGAATTAAAGGTTGTACACCATCATATCCATAAAGGACAACCTCACGCTGCTCTGGTTGAAAAGTTAAACAAGACTGGTGGAAGAAACAACCAGGGACGTATTACTGTTCGACACATTGGTGGTGGTGTTCGCAGTAAATATCGTATAATTGACTTCAAACGCAATAAAGATGGTATCGAAGCTCGAGTTGAGCGCATCGAATATGATCCGAATCGATCTGCTTTAATTGCATTACTTGTTTACAAAGATGGCGAACGGCGGTACATTATTGCACCTGCTCAATTAGAAGCTGGCGCAACTGTTGTTAGTGGTGAAGATTCTCCTATCAGTGTGGGCAATGCTTTACCATTAAGAAATATTCCGGTTGGTACAACTATCCACTGTGTTGAATTAAAACCTGGAAAAGGTGCTCAGTTCTTACGTAGTGCTGGATGTGGCGGACAAATTGTTGCTAAAGAAGGCGCTTATGCTACTTTAAAACTGCGCTCTGGTGAAATGCGAAAAGTATTGGCCACTTGCAGAGCAGTTATTGGTGAAGTTAGCAATAGCGAACATAGTCTTCGTGCTTTAGGTAAGGCAGGAGCCAAGCGTTGGCGAGGAATCCGACCCACTGTACGTGGGGTTGCGATGAACCCTGTTGATCACCCACATGGTGGTGGTGAAGGCCGTACTTCTGGCGGAAGACATCCAGTGACTCCTTGGGGCGTGCCGACAAAAGGTTATAAGACACGCAGTAATAAACGAACTGATAGATTCATTGTCAGATCTCGTAAAAAGAAATAATTAGCTAAGAGGATATTAACGTGCCACGCTCGATAAGAAAGGGTCCACACATTGATCCACATCTGCTTGTCAAAGTTAAAGCAGCAATTGATGCAAAGTCTAAAAAACCAATTAAAACCTGGTCACGACGCTCAACCATTACCCCTGACATGATAGATTTAACTATCGCTGTCCATAACGGGAAAGATCATGTTCCAGTGTTTATCACTGATAACATGGTTGGCCATAAATTGGGCGAATTCGCTATGACCCGCACATTCAAAGGCCATTCTGGTGACAGAAAGGCTAAAGGTAAGTAGAGGCAATGATGGAAGTTACTGCAAAATTAAAAAATGCGCCCCTTTCTGCACAGAAAGCCCGGTTAGTCGCAGACATGATTCGTAAAGTGAGCGTATCAAAAGCGCTCGATATTTTACGTTTTACACCAAAAAAAGGAGCATTTCTGATGCTCAAAGTTTTGGAATCAGCCATTGCAAACGCAGAAAATAATAATGGTGCAGATATCGATGAGCTGCATGTAGGCGTTGTCTGTGTTGATGAAGCATCTACACTGAAGCGTATCAGAGCTCGTGCCAAAGGACGTGCGAATCGTATATCCAAACGTACTTGCCACATTACAATTAAAGTATCTGACGAGGTATAATAGAATGGGACAAAAAGTAAATCCTATTGGTATCCGTTTGGGCATAGTAAAAAGCTGGAATTCAAAATGGTATGCCAGCAAAAATTACGCACAACTCCTGAATGAAGATATTAATTTAAGAAAAGATCTGAAAAAGAAGTTGTATGCCGCAGCGATTAGCCGTATCCAGATCGAAAGACCTGCAAATAATGCAGTAGTCACGATTCATACAGCTAGACCAGGTATCCTTATCGGAAAGAAAGGTGGCGGTATAGAAGGTCTGCGAAGCGAGATTTCTTCCAAGTTAGGCGTTCCAGTACACCTTAATATCGAAGAAGTTAAGAAACCGGAACTTGATTCTACTCTGGTGGCTGAAGGTATTGCACAGCAGCTCGAGCAACGTGTTATGTTCAGAAGAGCAATGAAACGTGCAGTTACTTCTGCAATGAAATCAGGCGCTAAAGGGATCAAAATTTGTGTCAGCGGTCGACTAGGTGGCGCTGAAATTGCTCGAAGTGAATGGTACCGTGAAGGACGTGTTCCTTTACATACATTCCGTGCTGACATTGATTATGGTACTGCTGAAGCCAAAACAACTTACGGTATCATCGGTGTTAAGGTTTGGATCTTTAAGGGAGAAGTTCTTCCGCAAAAGAATCGTAACGCTGACAGCAGTAAATGAGTGAGGATTTATAATCATGCTACAGCCAAAACGTACTAAATATCGTAAACAAATGAAAGGCCGCAACCGTGGTCTTGCCCAACGTGGCTCCAATGTTAGCTTCGGAGAGTTTGGTCTAAAAGCGGTTGAACGGGGTCGCTTGACTGCTCGACAAATTGAAGCGGCTCGTCGTGCCATGACACGCCATATTAAACGGGGCGGAAAAATTTGGATTCGTGTATTCCCAGATAAACCAATTACACAAAAACCTCTTGAAGTTCGTCAAGGTAAAGGTAAAGGTAGTGTTGAATATTGGGTGGCTCAAATCCAACCAGGAAAGATCCTGTTTGAGATGGAAGGGGTATCCAGAGAGCTGGCATTAGAAGCTTTCAATTTGGCAAAAGCCAAATTACCTTTTAAGGTAATGTTTGAAGAACGTAAGGTGATGTAATGAAAACTTTAAATGAATTGAGAAACTTGTCTATCAAGGAATTAAGTGAGGAATTACTCCAGTTACGAAAAGAGCAATTCAATTTGCGTATGAAAAGAGCAAGTGGTTCTCTTGAAAAAACACACCTGGTTAGTCTGGTTAGAAAGACTATTGCTAGAGTAAAAACAGTTATGACTGAAAAGGTTGGAAAGAGTCATGTCGAATAGTGAATCAAATGCAAGAATAATGGTTGGACGAGTTGTTAGTGACAAAATGCAAAAAACCATTGTTGTATTAGTAGAGAGAACAGTTAAGCATCCTAAATATGGTAAAATCATGAAGCGCAGAACAAAGCTCCATGCTCATGATGAACAGCAGGTTTGCAAAATTGGGGATACAGTCAGAATTAGAGAGACAAGACCTCTTTCTAAGACAAAATGCTGGGAATTGGTTGAAGTTATTTCCTGATTCGTTTGCAATGACTTTTAAAATTCCAATTAGGCTGGTATAATCAGCAGCCTTTTTCTGGTCGAAATTAGAGCTGGAGAGTAGAATGATACAAATGCAGACAGTGCTCGATGTAGCTGATAATAGCGGAGCGCGCAAGGTAATGTGTATCAAAGTGCTAGGTGGATCTCATCGTCGCTATGCGAGAGTAGGAGATGTCATCAAAGTGAGCATTAAAGATGCAATACCTCGAAGTAAAGTTAAGAAAGGTGCGGTGATGAAGGCTGTTGTCGTTAGAACCAGCCAAGGTGTCCGCCGTGATGATGGTTCGTTGATTCGTTTTGATGGCAATGCTGCAGTGCTATTAAATAATCAAAACGAGCCTATTGGGACTCGTATCTTTGGTCCAGTAACACGCGAATTGAGAGAGCGATTCATGAAAATCATCTCTCTTGCAGCAGAAGTATTGTAAGAGGGATTAATTATGAAGCGCATCCGATCAGGCGATACAGTAATTGTTATCACTGGTAAGAGTAAAGGCCATATTGGCAAAGTAAAAAAGGTTTTAGGTGTGGCCGTTGTGGTTGAAGGGGCAAACATGATTAAAAAGCATGTAAAGCCGAACCCGCAGATTAATCAGCCAGGCGGCATAGTATCAACAGAGGCACCCTTTAATATCTCTAATGTAGCTATGTACAATCCTCAAACCAAAAAGGCTGACAAAGTTGGTTTCAAGCTTATTGATAAGAATGGCAAGAATCAGAAAGTCAGATATTTTAAATCAAACAATGAATTAGTTGATATTGTTTAGTCAGGGTGATTGAAATGGCAAGACTTAAAGAGCACTACAAATCGAATGTAGTCGAATCATTGATGAAGAAATTCGGCTATAAAAGCGTAATGGAAGTTCCCAGGATCCTTAAAATAACAGTAAATATGGGTGTTGGCGAAGCGGTTGGCGATAAGAAAATTATGAATCATGCAGTCGATGACATGACTCTGATTACAGGCCAGAAGCCAGTTATTACTAAAGCAAAAAAATCTATTGCAGGCTTCAAGATCCGCGAAGGATGGCCTATTGGATGCAAAGTGACGTTAAGAAAACAAAAAATGTATGAGTTTCTTGATCGTTTAATCACCATTACCTTGCCACGTGTAAGAGACTTCCGCGGTCTTAACCCCAAATCTTTCGATGGAACAGGCAACTATAGCCTGGGAATTCATGAACAAATCGTTTTCCCCGAGATTGATTTTGATAAAACTGACGGGATCCGTGGCTTAGATATTTGTATTACTACAAGTGCTAAAACGAATGAGGAAGCAAGGGCTTTGCTAGAAGCATTCAACTTGCCATTAAAAGACAGAGACAAACATTAAGAAGGGTATTTACTGTGGCCAAAACATCAATGCTCGAACGAGAAAGAAAGCGTTCAAAGCTTGTAAATAAATATAGAGAAAAGCGTAGTGAGCTCAAAGTTCTGATCAAATCATCTAATGATTTTGATGTTATTATGGACGCTCAGGCTCAACTTGCTAAATTACCTGTTAATTCAAATCCAGTTAGACAGAACAAGCGTTGCCAGCAGTGTGGGCGCCCTCATGCAGTCTATCGGAAATTTGGCTTGTGCAGAATTTGTCTGCGTCAACAATTAGTTGCTGGAAACGTCACCGGTGGTAGAAAGTCCAGCTGGTAAACAAAGGTTCTATGGAGAATAAGTGTGAGTATGCATGATCCTATTGCTGACATGTTGACGAGAATTAGAAATGGTCAACTGGCTAAGCATCAGAGCGTAACCCTCAACTCATCAAAGTTGAAGGAAGAAATCGCTCGCGTATTGAAAGAGGAAGGTTACATTCTCGATTACTCAGTACAAGCTGAAGAGAATAATCACAAGACTCTTACAGTCAAATTAAAATATTATCACGGCCGTCCTGTTATCGAGCGTATTTTACGTATTAGCAGACCTGGCTTACGTGTTTACAAACCTTTTAATGAGTTGTCATCAATTCCTGGTTTTGGTATTGCCATTTTATCAACTTCAAAAGGTGTAATGACTCACATCGCTGCCAAAAATAATCGTGTTGGCGGTGAAGTGCTTTGTGAAGTAGCTTAATTTTTGCGAGGAATAATATGTCAAGAGTAGCAAAAGCTCCGATACAGTTACCTGCAAATGTGGAGCTAACTTTATCAAAAAATGAAATGACTGTTAAAGGTCCAAAAGGTGAATTGACACAACATGTCAATAAGCTTGTATCTATTACAAGAGATGATGCTAAAATCACTTTTAGCCCAGCCTCTAATGACCCTAATGCCTGGGCGCAGGCAGGTACAGTCCGTGCGCTTCTAAACAATATGGTTAAAGGTGTAACTGATGGGTTTTCCGTTACCCTGGAACTCGTTGGTGTTGGATACAGAGCGCAAGCTAGCGGAAAGTCTGTCAGCTTATCATTGGGATATTCCCATCCCATAGAATATGAATTGCCTACTGGTGTGACTGTTGAATGTCCAAACAACACTACGATCATCATTAAGGGAATTGATAGACAATTATTAGGTCAGGTTGCTTCTGAAATTCGTGCATTCAGACCACCAGAGCCCTACAAAGGAAAAGGTGTGAAATATGCTGGTGAACAAATTGCGCGTAAAGAAGCCAAGAAAAAATAGGGTTTAAATTATGAGTAAGATTAATGCACGTGTAAGACGCGGAGCCAAAACAAAAGCAAGACAAAAGTATTGCGGTCGTCCACGCCTTGTGGTTTATCGTAGTACTACACATATCTATGCTCAGATTATAGTACCCGGTGAAAATGGTGACCGTGTAGTGGCTTCCTGTTCCACAGTTGATAAAGAAGCAAGAGGTTCTATTAAAGGTACTAAAGTTGAGCAGGCGACAATGGTAGGAAAACTACTTGGCGAACGAGCTAAGGCACATCAAATTACCGATGTTGCATTTGACCGCTCTGGGTACAAATATCATGGCCGCGTTAAGGCACTTGCTGATGGTGCCCGTGAAGCTGGTTTGAATTTTTAAGGAACAGTGATGGCATTTGAAGAATCCAAAATGACTGAAGGGTATCAAGAGAAACTAGTCTCTGTGACCCGAACAGCGAAAGTAGTAAAAGGTGGACGAGTATTCGGTTTTGCTGTACTTGTCGTCATTGGCGACGGTAAGGGCAAAGTTGGTTACGGACGCGGTAAAGCCCGTGAAGTGCCGATTGCTATTCAGAAAGCAATGGAACAAGCACGTAAGAATATGACGTATATTCCATTGGCTGGAAATACAATTCATCACGAAATTACCTGGAGCTATGGTGCATCCAAGGTATTCATGAAACCAGCCAGTGAAGGTACCGGAATTATTGCTGGTGGTGCAATGAGAGCTGTTCTCGAAGTACTGGGTGTCCAAAACATTCTTGCTAAAAGTATTGGTTCAACTAACCCAAGCAACATCGTCAGAGCAACTATCGGTGCTTTGTCAAATATTGGAACTCCAGATTATGTCGCTGCTAAACGCGGTAAAACTGTTGAAGAAGTGATGGCAGGCTAATCATGAGCAAAAAAATTAAAATTACTTTGGTAAAAAGTACAATAGGTAGAAAGCCCAAGCATATTCTGATTGTAAAACAATTAGGCCTGGGTAAATTAAATAGTTCTGTTATTCATCAGGATATTCCAGCGATCCGCGGTCTTGTGAATACTGTTCACTACTTGTTACGTGTAGAGGAGTGTGCCTAATGAAATTAAATACACTTTCGCCTGATCCAGGTTCAAAACGTCCAAAGCAACGCTTAGGCCGTGGTATTGGTTCTGGTCTTGGTAAGACAAGCGGAAAAGGCCATAAAGGGCAGAAGGCCCGTGCTGGTGGTTACCACAAGATCAACTTTGAAGGCGGTCAGATGCCTATTCAAAGACGTTTGCCAAAAATGGGTTTCAAATCTCGTATAGGCAAGTACAATGATCAAATCACACTTAGTGAACTTGCTTCCATTGAAGAAGAAATCATTGATATGGATACTTTGCGTCGGCACCGACTGATTAATACAGCTGTTAAAAACGTTAAAGTGATTCTTTCTGGTGAGATCAGTGTTGCTGTCAAACTGAAAGGGATTCCTGTGACCAAAGGAGCCCGTGCAATGATTGAACAGGCTGGTGGAAGTATAGAAGACTAATTATGAAAAACCGGAAGCAAATAGCAGGTCAACCCAAAAGTGGGTTGACTGAATTAAAGACCAGAATATTTTTTGTCATTCTTGGGATCCTTGTTTACCGTTTAGGTGCGCATATACCTGTACCTGGACTTGATCCACAGAAACTGGCCAATTTTTTCGGCGAACAACAAAATACTATTTTTGGCCTTTTTAATATGTTTTCTGGTGGGGCATTATCCCGAGTTACTGTATTCGCTATTGGTATAATGCCTTATATTTCCGCATCGATTATTATTCAGCTTTTTTCAGTCGTTTCTCCCAAGTTGGAGCAGTTGAAGAAAGAAGGTGAACAAGGGCGTCGTAAAATCAACCAATACACGCGCTACCTGACATTGTTATTATCAGTTTTTCAATCATTAGGTATGGCTCGATGGTTAGCTGGACAGCACATTGCTTTGCATGCTGATTTTACATTTTATTTTACGGCTGTTGTCACATTAGTTACTGGTACAATGTTTTTGATGTGGCTAGGTGAACAAATAACTGAAAAGGGCGTCGGGAATGGTATATCTCTTATCATTTTCTCTGGAATAGTCTCCAGTATGCCTAATGCAATTGCATCTGTGTTCCAGCAGGTCAAAGAGGGACAAATGCAGGCCTTGAGTCTGATTTTGATTGCATTAATCGTAGTTTGTGTAACCGGGTTTGTTGTATTCATGGAACGAGCTCAAAGGCGTATCAGAGTTAACTATGCTCAACGTACTCAGGGTCGCAAAGTATATGCCGCACAGACCAGTCATTTGCCGTTAAAAATAAATATGTCTGGAGTCATTCCGCCTATTTTTGCTTCCAGCATAATTCTGCTGCCTGCGACACTTGCACAGTTTTTTGCTAAAGGAAAAGGAATGGACTGGTTGGCTGATATTGGAATGGCTTTATCGCCCGGTCAGCCTTTATATCTGATCGTCTATGCGGTAGCGATTCTGTTTTTTGCCTTTTTCTATGCTGCTTTGGTGTTCAACCCTAAAGATACAGCTGATAATTTGAAAAAGTCAGGTGCTTATATTCCAGGCATTAGACCTGGTGAGCAAACGACAAAATATATTGATTCGGTAATGACCCGGCTAACATTAATTGGCGCTATTTACCTGGTACTGGTATGCTTGCTGCCACAGATATTAATGTACACCTGGCATGTACCCTTCTATTTTGGCGGAACTTCACTTTTAATCATCGTTGTTGTGATTATGGACTTTGTCGCACAGGTTCAGGCGCACTTAATGACTCAACAATATGATTCACTGATGAAAAAGGCCAATTTTAAAGGTACTAAATTACCTGGTCTTTTATGATTATTACTCGGAGTTATGAATGAAAGTTAGAGCATCAGTTAAGCGTATTTGCCGTAACTGCAAAATTATTAAGCGTCATGGAAATGTCAAAGTTATATGTAAAGATGCTAGACATAAACAAAAGCAAGGTTAATCTTGCTTGATTTTAATCCAATAAAATAGTATTCTTCTGTCCCTTTCCGGCAGAGCAAAGTAAACATACGGAGAAATTAATGGCTCGTATTGCAGGTGTAAATATACCAGATAACAAACATATAGTGATTGCACTGACATCAATCTTTGGTATAGGTAAAACAACTTCTAAACATTTGTGTAAAACAGTGGGTATTGAAGAGTCCACTAAAGTATTTCAGGTTCCTGAAGAGAAGCTTGAAGCTTTGCGTACCGAAATTGCTAAAATGACTGTGGAAGGTGACCTGCGTCGAGTTGTTTCCATGAATATCAAGCGATTGATGGATCTCGGATGTTATCGAGGACTCAGACATCGACGTGGACTCCCTCTGCGTGGACAACGAACTAAAACCAATGCTAGAACCCGTAAAGGTCGACGCAAAGGCACAAGTAATTAATAATTCAGGATAGTAAGATGGCTACAAATAAAGCTAAGCAGCAAAAGACAAGAAAAAAAGTAAAACGTGTGGTTTCCGATGGCATTGTGCACGTTCATGCTTCTTTTAATAACACAATTGTTACTTTTACTGACAGACAGGGTAACGCTCTATGCTGGGCAACGTCAGGCGGCTCTGGTTTCCGTGGATCGCGTAAAAGCACTCCTTATGCTGCACAGGTTGCTACTGAACGTGCCTCTGCTGTTGCAAAAGAATATGGTATGAAATCTGTTGCAGTATTCGTTCATGGCCCTGGCCCAGGACGTGAGTCAACGATTCGAGAGCTGATCTCTCAGGATTTCAAAATTGTTGAAATTACTGATGTTACAGGGATACCCCATAATGGGTGTAAACCTCCCAAGAAACGTCGTGTATAAGATTCAGGAGTAACTAATGGCAAGAAAATTAGGCCCAAAGTGCAAATTGTCAAGACGAAGAGGCACTGATCTATTATTAAAAAGTGGTGTTCGTGATTTTAAATCCAAATGCCGTTCTGAAAAGAAACCTGGCCAGCATGGTGACAAAAAAGGTCGCTTGAGTGACTATGGTCTGCAGTTAGACGAAAAGCAAAAAATCAGAACTTATTATGGTATTCTCGAACGTCAGTTTAGAAACTACTATAAAAAAGCTGCTCGCATGAAAGGCTCTACCGGTGAAAATCTGATGGTTCTTCTTGAGAGCCGATTGGACAATGTTGTTTACAGATTAGGTTTTGCCAGCACTAGAGCTGAAGCCAGACAACTTGTTGCTCATAAAGCTATTCTGGTGAATGGCCAACTGGTAAATATTCCATCATTCATTTTGAGTGCTGGTGATAAAGTTGAAGTTAGACAAAAAGCAAGGGAACAAGGTCGTATCAAAGCAGCTATCGCTTTATCCGAACAACGTGCTCCTTGTGATTGGTTAACTGCTGACTCTGGTTCAATGAAAGGTACATTTACATCTGCACCTACGTTAAATGATATATCATCTGATTTTAACGTTAATCTGGTTGTTGAACTTTACTCTAAGTAAGCTCGGAGACATAGCTGAATGTATACTGAAATAAACGAAATGCTGACGCCAACAGTGCTTAAGGTGCAAACTGATTCAATCAATCGTTCACGAATCGTACTTGAGCCTCTCGAGCGCGGTTATGGCCATACACTGGGTAATGCGTTAAGAAGAATTCTTTTGTCTTCTATGCCAGGATGGGCAATCACTGAAGTATCGATTGCTGGTGTTCTGCATGAATACAGTACTATTGAAGGTGTACAGGAAGATGTTGTTGACATACTGCTTAATTTGAAGCAAGTGGCTATTAAAGTTGCCTCCGGTAATGAAGCCACTTTAAGCCTTGTAAAAGAAGGTCCTTGTGTAGTTACTGCAGGTGACATTCAACTGAATCAAGGGCAGGAAATTGTTAATCCGGATTTGGTCATTGCCACTTTGAACGAGAATGGCAAACTCGATATGACGCTTAAAGTAGAGCGTGGTGTTGGTTTTCATTCCACTGACTCATTTGTTCGTGACTATGAGAATGATCTGGAGCGTAAATCTGTAGGTAAATTGAAGATTGACAATTCCTTTTCTCCTGTAGTGAAAGTCGCTTATTTTGTGGATAGTGCTCGTGTTGAAAACCGTACTGACCTTGATAAGCTAACCATTGATTTACAAACCAATGGAACATTGGATCCTGAAGATGCTATTCGTATTTCAGCTTCTATCCTGCAGCGTCAATTACATGCTTTTGTCGATATGAAGTTCGAGGAATCAAGAGCTGATAACAAAGAAAGAAATGATTTTGATCCTATTCTATTAAGACCAGTTGATGATCTGGAGTTGACTGTCAGATCAGCAAATTGTTTGAAAGCAGAGAATATATATTATATTGGGGATTTGGTTCAAAAAACTGAAAATGAACTCTTGAAAACCCCTAATTTAGGAAAGAAATCCTTAACTGAAATAAAGGATGTTTTAGCATCACGTTCTTTATCTTTGGGAATGAAATTAGAAAATTGGCCGCCAGCTAATCTAGGCGATTAATAGGAGTCTTATCAAATGCGTCACCGTAATTCAGGCCGAAGTTTCAGCCGTACAAGTAGCCATAGAAAGGCAATGTTTTCTAACATGTGCAATTCTCTGATTGAGCATGAGGTTATTAAAACTACCTTACCTAAGGCAAAAGAACTCCGTAAGTATATTGAACCTCTTATTACTGTTAGTAAAAAAGATTCAGTTGCTTCACGACGACATGTCTTCAATCGCTTAAGATCAAAAGAGGCAGTAGGTAAATTATTTACTATCCTGGGGCCAAGATTTAACAAACGCCCAGGCGGCTATGTGCGCGTTCTTAAATGTGGTTTCCGTGCAGGCGATAATGCACCAATGGCCATTGTTGAGTTTGTCGATAGACCTGCTCAAAACGAAGAATAGGTCCATTAAATAAAAAAGCCCACAGATGTGGGCTTTTTTATTTGTACCGACTAGCAATATTCAGATTAAAGCATTTGCCCAATTATTTTCTTCCGCTAAAGCGGCCTCATCGTCATGATATTTCAATGAATGCCTGATTGAGAAGTCATAAACATTCGTAACTGCGATTTCTTCGTTTTCCGTCGTTATCCCGGGAATTACCATGAGTTTACTTCTCAGTTCCTCGTGATCATACCTTTCAGTTCCATTAACTAGTGTGCCAGTCCAAATGGCAATATTGCGACTGCGGTAAAAGTACCATAAATACGGATTTCCATTCATGGAAATTGAAGGGAAATAAATTTCTTCAGAGCTTCGCCTGCGCTCAACCTGAGTAGATTCTTTTTCTGCGGGGGCGTTGCGATGCGCAGTGCTTGTTTTTCCATATATTGAAATTGCCGGATATTTAACTCGAAGCAGCTTTACATCATTAATGATTGCGCGTGTCTCTGTTACGGTTATATCTGCCTTATGATGACATAAATAACGATACAGATCCTCTTTAGCATATTCCTCGGTACCCAGGAGTTTAAGGTCGGTGGTAGCTGTATTGTTATGTCGATTATATTTCCAGATAAAAGGATGACCCTTATAAGCAACATCCGGAAAGTAAATATGATCAGCTAATGGAGAACGAACCGGTTCAGATGATTCTCCTCTATTGGATCTGCTATTCGCTATACAAAAAAAACTGAGAAAACTCTTTGGCATATGGCCTCCTGCTCGGATTAATTAAGTAATTCTATTGCAGTAGAACCACAGGAAATACAGGGGCTGGCTCATCCTATGTTCTAAGTGTATCTCTCCTGATTAAAGTCTATCAGTGGTAGAACTTCTGGCTTGACTCTGGTTCCATGTCATAACCTGTTTTTACCGAGAATGCAAGTCTGATCTTAGTGTAGGCTCCTGCTTTGCGAGTAACCATGCCTGGTAAATTAGGGCAATTAATTATGTTTGCCAAAAGCCTGAGTTACCCATGAGGGAATCCTTTCACGCTGTCAATCGTGTCGACTGTGATTTTTCTGAATTTTTCAGCAGTTAATTCACTTACACTTGCTGTGTTCTTTTTGTTTATGAGTATTTCTTCGTAAGCGTTTTTGCCTAATAAAGTAAATAAATTGTTTAATTCCGGGATTGAAAGCCTGGATACAGCCGGATTTTCTTCTGGCATCGTTGGCGAAATTCTGGAGGTCTGACTTTCATAAGCATACGCCATTTCTATCAGAGTCCCTTCCTGAAATTGCCTGCTAATTAGTTCAACTCCAACAGGCATATGTAAATCATTGCTATATCCAACATTGATACTAATTGAGGGCAAGCCGGCATTGGATGGGATCGGCGCACGCCAGGTATTCACTGTCATGGCATCGTAGGTGGCGGTTCCTTGACTAGTAATGGGCATTAGTAGAGCATCCAAATGGTTTAGATCCATTACGTTTTGTATATAGGCTCTGTTCCGGGCAAAAATAGTTAAAGCCCGTTGATATGAACTACTTGAGTTGCCGGCCATGCTTGCCATAAAGTGTAGACAATCTTTGATTGAGCCGAAATTTCTTGTGCGATTGGATTGGCAGAGGTCACGAAAACTTTCTCTGGTTGATGGAAAAGAGGCAAGATATGCGTCTATATCCTGAATCTCTCCGGCCTGATTATTCTGACGATCATTATTGAAAGCTGGTAGATTAATATCAACGATGGTTGCGCCCATTTGCTGCATATTTGCAGTAGCATTCTTTATTATCCTGTTGATACTCGCTGGCATTTTATTGAATGGATCAAGGCCATTAACATTACGTACAACAGCAATTCGTTTATTAGCCAAGCCCTTCTTATTGAGAAACGCGGTATAGGTTTTTACTCTGGGAATATTCATTGTTTTTGGATCCCTGGAGTCGGGTTGAGCGATAACATCCAGTAAAATTGCCAGGTCCTGTACGGTACGTGCAATAGGACCAGCTGTTCCATCCAGATTGCCCATAGGGAAAATACCGTGTTGGCTAATTAATCCGGTGCTTGGACGAAGCCCTGCTAAACCATGGAAAGCAGCTGGAATTCTGACCGAGCCGCTATTATCAGTGCCAATAGCAAGCAAGGCAAAGCTCGCACTGACAGCAGCTGCTGGCCCGCCACTAGAGCCCCCGGGATTCTTACTGGTATCAAAAACATTCCCGATTCTTCCACTGCGACTGCTGATTCCAAACATCCCCCAGGCAAACTCATCCATCCCTCCTTTGCCAAGGATAATGGCTCCCGCCCCTCGCAATTTCTCTACCAGAAAAGCATCATGTACGGGCTGACTACCTAATAGAGCGTAAGAGCCAGAGGTGGTAGTCGTATCGAATGAATCGATATTATCTTTTAAAATTATGGGGATACAGTGAAGTGCTCCTGACATTCGGCCAGTTTTTTCGAAAATCAAATCCAACTGCTGTGCCTGCGTTAGAACGGAAGGATTAATTTCAGTCCAGGCATTAATAGGTGCGTGACCATTGACACTTAAATCATATTTTTTAATGCGCTCAATATAGGCGCTTACTAGCTGCAGGCAAGAAAATTGCTTATTTTGAATGCTCTCATGGATGGAGGCTATGGTCTGCGATTCCAGATGAAGTGGGGAATTGTTTTGAGAGGAGAAGGACGCACCGGCAAAGAATAAAATAAAAAACAGGACGCTTATTGGAATATATTTCATAATTGATTCAATCTGTTGATAATTAATCTGGCATTCTCTATATCAACGATACTGGTTCTTCTCATGAAAAAAAAGCCCATTGATATGGGCTTTTTTTAACAGTTTGCAGGTTCACTCCAGTGCTCTCTAAAACGGGATATCGTCATCCAGTTCGTCAAAGGCATTATGAGCAGCAGGGCTCATCTGCGGCTTTCCCATTCCTTGTTGAGCAGGTGCCTGCTGTGGCATATCACCGTAGTTAGAGGGGGCACTGCCTTTGCCGTCAAGCATTTGAATGTCATTGGCTACTATTTCGGTAGTATAGCGATCCTGGCCTTGTTGATCCTGCCATTTTCTGGTGCGCAGGCTGCCTTCCACATAGACTTTTGAGCCTTTACGAAGGTATTCACCGGCGATTTCGCCCAGTTTATTAAAACAGACTACGCGATGCCATTCGGTGCGTTCCTGTTTATCACCAGTTTGTTTATCTTTCCATGCTTCACTGGTCGCCACTGATAAGGTAGTTACCGCGTTTCCATTGGGCATATATCGAACATCGGGATCACCGCCAATATTGCCTATTAATATAACTTTATTAATTCCACGTGCCATTTCTACATTTCTCCTGAGGTTCTTGCGAGTGAGGAAAGGATTATAACGAATTTAAGCCAACAATTCATAGAGCTTCAGTGAGTTGATCTTCCGCTTATCGAGATCAGGGCAATTCCTTACTGCCATTAAAGAGTTTTGATCTTTGCCCTTGAAATCAGCTTTTTTATGATACATGTACGGCTTTGAATTTCACTATTTTGCACTAATGTCATTCATGGGCCAGCTAATAAGAAGCCAAATCAGGCTGTATATAGTATTCATAATGAATAAACCTGTAATCCCGACATACTGATAGCTAAGACCGGACAGCAAGCCACCGGCAAAAATTCCTAGAAACTGGCTGGTTGAATAAACACCCATTGCAGTGCCTTTATTGCTTTTACTCGCCTGACGGGAAATGATCGATGGTAATGACGCTTCAAGAATATTAAAGGCGACAAAGTAAATAAAAATCAGAATAAACAATGCGAGAAGCGTTGATGGAACAACTGCCAGCAAGAGCTGTGCCAGGGCTGTGAGGCTTACTGCTGTCAGAAAGATTAAACGCATTTTTTTCATGCGCTCTGCAATATAAATGAAGGGAAGCATGACAATAAAGGATAAAAGTAATACCGGTAAATAAAAATGCCATTGCTGGCTTAGATTACCTAGCTGTATTTGTGCTTTTAAAAGCATGGGGACCACATAGAACGTGGAGGTTAAAACCAGATGTTGAAAAAAAATACCGGCGTTTAAGCGCTGTAATCGGGTATCTCTCAGTACAGTACGCAGCAATTGGGGATTGGTTTCGCTTTCTGCATGAAAGCGTTCCTGTTCAGGAGAAGGAACAATAGTATAAAGAAATATCAAGCCAAGCAGCGATAAAACAAAGGTCAGATAGAAGATACTCGAAAGCCCATAGTGATGGGTAAGTACGGGACTTATTATCATTGCTGCAATAAAGGAGGTGCCAATGGTTAATCCTAAAATGGCCATGGCTTTGGTACGATCCTTATCTTCAGTCAGGTCAGCCAGCAAGGCAATCAGCACGCTGCCGATAGCGCCCATACCCTGTACAATGCGTGCTCCAATCATTCCAAAAATAGAGTGGGTCAATGCGCCCCAGAGGCTGCCTGCGGCAAATAAAATCAGGCCAATAGTAATCATACGCTTTCTGCCATAGCGATCTGAAAGGAGGCCGAAGGGAATTTGCAAAATACCCTGACTTAATCCGTAGCTGCCCAAAGCAATTCCAATCAGGCTCGCTGTGGCTCCGGACAATTGAACTGCGAGAACAGAAAATACAGGAATGAGCATGAAAAGACCAAGCATGCGAAAAGAAAACAGCATGGCAATGGGAACAACAGTTTTAGGCAGAGAATAGTTCATTCGGACAAAGCCAATGATTACAAAGCACAGATGGTACAAATTTGATGCCCTTGACACAAGCCCTTTGAACGATTGACAGTATTCATTAATCAGGGTAGCTTGCGTATTTTTTATATTTGGGAAATTGAATATGTCCTTAGTGTTTCGCGATCGAGTTGCTCTAATTACTGGCGGTGCCAGAGGTATTGGCAAAGCCTGTGCCCTGAAATTGGCAAAATCGGGTAGTGATATAGCAATTGTATATTACAACAGTTCGGATGAAGCCCTGGAGCTCGTTGAAGAGATTAAGTCATTAGGGAGAAAAGCCTGTGCCATTCAGGCGAACGTCGCTGATCACGCCTCGGTAAAGGACATGTTTGCAATTTTTCGTGAGCATTTTGACAAACTTGATTTTCTGATTAGTAATGCGGCCAGCGGTGTATTGAAACCCGCCTTAAAAATGTCTACAAAACACTGGCGCTGGTGTATGGAAACCAATGCTCTGGCCCTCAATCATTTAGTGTCTGAAGGACGTGAGCTGATGCAGCGCGGCGGTCGGGTAATTGCATTGTCAAGCCTTGGTGCTCATCGTGCGATACCTAATTATGCCTTTATTGGTGCTTCAAAGGCTGCCCTGGAAGCCTTAGTCCGCTCCCTGAGTCTGGAAATGGCTGAGTATGAGGTAACGGTTAACACCGTCTCCGCTGGGGTAGTGGACACCGATGCACTGAAACATTTTCCAAACCGTGAGCAACTTCTTGATGAATATCAGGCTCATTCCCTGGCTTCCAGGCCTCTGACGACAGAGGATGTGGCGAATGCGGTTTATCTTCTCTGTCTGCCTGAAGCACAAATGATCAATGCGCATACATTATTTGTTGATGCGGGCTACAGCAAGGTCGGTTGATTAGAGGAGCCTGGGCTTTAAAGGTAAAATTTATCTGATAGCTCCGAGCTTCGTCAATTTCGTAGCTGATTGCGAAAATTTTATGTTATAATCCTGAAATTTGTAAGCTAGAAGACTGCTGAGGAATAAGTATGAATGTAGAAAGCGTTTACCCCAAGGTTCGGGAAATTATCGCTGATGTATTGGTTATTGATGAAGAAGATGTTGCACTTGACAGCCGTTTAATTGCCGATTTGGGTGCAGAATCAATTGACTTCCTCGATTTGGTATTTCAGTTGGAAAAGGAATTCGGTATTAAGATTCCGCGTGGTCAACTGGAAAAAAACGCACGGGGAGACTTGCCTGAAGACGAGTTTGAGAAAGGCGGTGTCTTAAGTGTCAAGGGAATGCAGGCATTGAAAAATTATTTAAGTGAAGTTCCTGCCCAGCATTTCAAGGCGAACATGAAAGTAAATGAAATTCCAATGTTATTTACTGTTGAAACGTTCTGCAAATTGGTTGTCAGTGCAGTACAAGAACAAAAAACCAGCGAATCTGTAGCCTGATGCGTTTTCTATTTGTCGACAGGATCTTGCACTTATCGCCGGGTGAATTCATTCGCGGTATAAAACATATTACTGCTGATGATGGCTACTTACAACAAGATGAAAATGGACGCTTTGTGTTTCCTGCTTCATTTATAGGCGAAACCCTGGGGCAGCTTGCTGCCTGGAATGTCATGCATACCCAGGGCTTTGCCAATCGGCCGGTTGCCGGGGTAGTTGCCAGTGCCAGCCTGCATCGTCCAGCCTATCTTGGAGAAACCCTGTATCTCGAGTCTTTTATCGACTCGCTGGATGATACTGCAGTTCAATATCACAGCCTTGCACGTGTGGATGATGACCTGGTGTTTACAGTGGATGGCGCTTTGGGCCCATTGCTGCCTATGAGAGAGTTTATTGCCGAACAAGAGGTAAGAGAACAGTTTGCTGAAATTAATCGCCCCGGTGACTGGAATGCTGGCAGCAAGGCTATTGAAGAGAGTCTCTTTCATGCGACTCGGCAACCGATTGCCTATCCGATGACTTTTGACCGCGTGTTGAAGGAAGAACCTGGTCTGGCGTTGACTGCTGAGAAGCGCATTACCAGAGCAGCTCCCTGGTTCCCTGATCATTTTCCCCGCAATCCAGTACTACCAATGACCGTCTTGCTGGAGTGTAAAATCCATTTGGCAAGGTATTTCATTGAGCGAATGGGATTATTGAATCAATTCAAAATTAAAGAACTCCGTAAAATCAAGATGAATGATTTTGTGCATCCTGGCGATACTGTGATATGCCTGCTTCAGTTAAAAAAACAGGATGAAGAGCAGCTGGTACTTGTTTTCCGCAGTGAAGTTGAGGGGAAAAGGGTCTGTGTTCTTGAAATGGTTTGGCAGCGAAAGGTAAATTAATATGTCTAAAAAACGAGTAGCGATTACCGGATTGGGCATTGTTTCCCCATTGGGAAACGATGTGAGTTCCACATGGCAAAATCTAATGGCGGGTCAGTCGGGAATTAGTACAATTCAACAATTTGACGCCTCCGGATTTCCAGCACATATCGCTGCCGAAGTAAAATCCTTTGAGCTTTGCGAATCACTGCGCAGCAAAGATACCCGGTTTGCGATGTCATTTACCCGCTTTGCACTGGAGGCGGCGCGACAGGCGTTTGCTGATGCTGGAATTCAACCGCAGGCTGACACTGCAGCGCGCTGGGGAGTAGTCACTGGCAGCGGTATGATGACTGCTGAATTTGAATACTTGCAACGCTTCCAGAAAGCCTGTGCTGCTGATGGAAATATCAACTGGACAGAGCTAAACAAAAATACGCAGGATTTCTATAAGCTGACAGATTTTGGAAAAACCACCTCCAACTCAGGGCTTTCTCTTTTGATTCAGCAATTTGGAATCAAAGGCTATGCGAATTCAGTTCATACTGCCTGTGCTTCTGGAGGCCAGGCGCTTGGCCTGGCATTACAGGTACTGCGTCGAGGTGAGGCCGATTATATGCTGGCCGGTGGTTTTGATTCGATGATTAATCCTTTGGGCTTATCCAGTTTCTGTCTTCTGGGGGCTTTGTCTACCTATAATGAGCATCCTGCAACTGCCAGCAGGCCTTTTGATGGCACTCGCAATGGCTTTGTACTTGGTGAAGGTGCCGCGTTTCTTATCCTTGAGGATTGGAACAGAGCGAAGGCCAGAGGTGCCAGGATTTACGCGGAACTCGCCGGAGAAGGCAATTCGCTCAGCTCTTACCGGATTACAGACTCTCACCCAAATGGTGATGGAGCCCGCCAGGCAATTGAACGCGCATTAGCTGATGCTGGCGTAACAGCCCGCGATGTGGATTATATTAATGCACACGGTACGTCTACCAAGATGAACGATCTTAGTGAAACCAATGCGATTAAAGCTGTTTTCAAAGAAAGAGCTTATAGCCTGCCTGTCAGTTCAACCAAAAGCCAGACCGGACACCTGATTGCTGCGGCAGGGGCGCTTGAAGCTGCATTATCCGTACTTGCCATACAGCATGGACAAGTTCCCATGACGGCCAATTTAACCACTCAGGATCCGGATTGTGATCTGGATTATGTAAGTGATGGCCCTCGCGAGAAGTCTCTTGGCGTTGTGTTGTCCAATTCATTTGGATTTGGTGGTTCCAATAGTTGTCTTTTATTTAAACATCCTGAGTTTGGCGGATCTGTTCATGAATAACGAAAAAAAACGGGTTTTTATAACCGGTCTGAGTGCATTGACCGCCTGCGGTGAAACCCTTGATAAAACCTGGAATGCTATTTTAGCTGGCGAAACAGGAATTGAAGAAATTCGCCAGTGGGACTTGTCTTCGTGGCCCGCTCGTTTAGGCGGCGAGCTGAAAGATTTCCAACCCGGCCGAGCCTTACCTGATCGCAAATTAATGAAGGTGATATCCAGACATGATGCAATGGGCATTCATGCTGCTGTGGAGGCGATTAAGCATAGCGGCATGATTGACTATCGGGATAGTCTCGAATCTGCTGAGCACTTCAATGAGCAAACTGCTGTTTTTGTGGGCTCGCCAGGAAACAAATATTTCCAGCAGTATGATTTTCTGCCCTTACTTGCCAAGTCAGAAGGCAATATGCAGGAATTCGCCGCACAATTGTTTAATGAAGTCCATCCGATGTGGCTCTTACGCATACTGCCAAACAATGTGCTCGCTTATTCAGGAATTACCTACGGCTTTAAAGGCCCGAACCATAATATAACCAACCATGCGGCAGGCGGAATCCAGGCTTTGATTGAGGCCTATCATTCAATACAGCAAGGTCAGGCTGATAGAGCGGTCGTGGTGGCCTATGACGCCGGTGTTGAGCCGCAGGCCTTGTTCTATTATAACCAGCTGGGTGTTTTAAGTGAGCGTCATCTGAAGCCCTTTGATAAAGAACATGACGGCACCGTATTAGCGGAAGGCGCTACCGCGTTAATTCTTGAAAGTGAAGAAAGTGCGAGGGCGCGTGGTGCGGTATGCCTGGCTGAAGTCGCAGGCGGGCTGGCCTCCACTGAGGCTGCAGGACTGTTTTCCCTCGAAGCAGAGGGGGCGTCACTTGCCAGCTTACTGCAGCAAGCGTTGATATCCTGTAATCTGAGTGCTGCTGATATCGATTTAATTGTGGCTCATGGAAATGGCAATGCCAAATCTGACCTGAGTGAAGCATTTGCCATTCAGGAACTGGTTCAGGGAGCGCCTGTTCCGGTAACTGCCTATAAATGGGCAATGGGACATACCCTGACCGCCTCCGGCTTGCTGGATACGGTTTTAACGACCAGGGCGATTACTGAAAAATGCATTCCTGGTATTGCCAATCTGACCGAGACAGCCGCTCAGTGTGCTGAGTTAAACTTAAGCGCAAGTACGCGGGAGTTTGCGAATCAGCGCACTGCGCTGATCATCAACCGTGGCTTTGCCAGTATGAATGCTTGCGTGGTGATTAAATCCTGTGACTGAATCAGCGCATACAATCAATAACTTGCCGACGACTCGTTTAGGCCGTTTAATGTTCAGATACTTTCCCTATCGGAAAGCGGTAGTAATGGCCAATATTGATCAGGTTTATGGCGAGCAATTAAGCATTTCTGAAAAACAGCACCTGGCAAAGGCATTCTATTCGCATCTGCTGCTTTCAATTAAGGAAGGCCTGCAATTACGCTTTATGAGTCAGAAAAGACTCAGGGAATGTGTAGAGGTCAGAGGGCATGAGCGCATGCTGGCCGTTGCCGGTGAGGGAAAGGGGGTGCTGGTTTTAACGGGTCATTTTGGCAATTGGGAATTTGCGCCGCTTGGTGGGATCCTTAATTTCCAGGAATTTCAGGGACAATTTCATTTTATTCGACGCACCTTGGGTAATAAAACCATTGAGCGAATTCTGTTTGGCAGATATTACCGTGCCGGATTGAACGTTATTCCTAAAAAGAATTCATTACAGCAGGTCTGTGATGCCCTGGATAATAACCATGCGGTCATTTTTGTATTGGATCAGCATGCGTCGCTGGTGAATCGGGATGGGATTGCTGCCGAATTTTTTGGAAAAAAGGCAGGAACCTATCGCAGCCTGGCCAGTTTTGCCCGCCATACAGGCGTTCCGGTAGTTCCGGCTGCTGGTTATCGTTTGCCGAATGGCAAGCATGTTCTGGAGTTCTATGAGCCTATCGTCTGGCAGGATCATGGCAATACCCAGGAATCACTTTATCAAAATACTTTGGCATACAATCAGGCTTTGGAAAAAATAATTCTCGCCAATCCGGCACAATGGTTGTGGCTGCATAAGCGTTGGAAACTGAAGGATCAGGTTTAGGACTTATTTTGTAACTCCCCTGAGACGTCATCCTGAGCGTAGCGAAGATCTCAAACTGCTTAGAGCTGAGCCAGCTTCAGGAGATCCTTCACTGCGTTCAGGATGACGTTGAGACGATTTGATTGAATTAAAGTCCACAATCTGGAGAGTTACCTTGTTTTCAACATGGGGCTATATGTAATAAATTTGAAAAAAAAATATACTCACAGGTACAAACTAAAGTATTTGAGCTAGAATGATTCTTTAAATGCCTTTGAACAGCCAAAAATGCCTGCATTACATTTGTTATTTACGCTTGTAGTTGTCGTAGTTTGGGGAGTCAACTTTCTTTTTGTCAAACTGGGGTTGCAGGAAATTTCCCCGCTCATGCTTTGTGCGCTTCGCTTTGGGCTTGCCAGTATACCCGCGATTTTCTTCATCAGGCCGCCTGCCATTCCACTGCGCTCTATTATTTCTTATGGGCTGATTACCTTTGCTCTGCAGTTCTCCTTTTTCTTTGTAGGCATGTATATGGGAATGACGCCTGGAATGGCCTCCTTAATCATCCAGACTCAGGTTTTCTTCAGCATGTTGTTTGCCTTCCTGATTATTAAAGAAAAACCGGGAATTTGGCAAATAATTGGGGCGCTGGTATCGTTTATTGGAATTGGCATGGTTGCCTTGCACTTTGACAGTCAAGTCTCCCTGGGGGGATTTCTATGTTTACTCGGTGCTGCCGCGTCCTGGGGATTGGGTAATTTAATTATCAAAAAAGGTCCTAAAGTGAATATGATGGCGGTTGTGGTATGGGGCAGTTTTGTTGCCTTTATCCCCATGCTCATCCTGGCCCTGGCTTTTGACGGCATTCATTCATTGGGAAATACCCTCAATCATCTCAGCTGGAAAGGATTGGGTTCATTACTTTATATCGTCTATGTATCGACCTGGGTGGGCTATGGGCTTTGGAACTGGCTATTAAGCCGTTATCCCATTGCGGTCATTGTACCCTACACTTTACTGGTCCCTGTTGTGGGAATGATTAGCTCTTCCTTGTTCCTGGATGAGCCTTTTCAGGATTGGAAAATAAAGGCCGCTTTATTCGTGCTCTCCGGCCTCGTGATTAATATTCTTAGCATCAAACTTCGCTCTCAGCTTAAGGCGAAATCTGCGGTGGCTGGGAGATTATCACCCATAGCCGGCAAAGAAGAACCCGAGCCAAACAAATGATTGCCAGAACGTGACTGACTGAAACTCCTTACCGGCGCTGGTTGATCACCTGAGCTTGTTTTATGGGTTACATCCTGCACAAGGTTTAACTGGCTGATCACAGGGCCGAATGAGGAAAGCTCATTTTCCTGTTCCAGTATTGATTGCATAGCGTCCAATTGATTATTTTGTATATACAAGCAAAGTAATTGATGACGATTGCCAATGAATAATTCCTTATGATTAGTTAGCCAGCGCTCTATTTTTGGATTGTCAGGCATTAGAGCGCCTAGTTTCTGGTAAGTTTTTTCAATCTGCTCACGCAGGTCCAGTTCATTGGATGGCAAAGACTGCCATTCAAACAGGCGCAATGCTTCGTATAAGGCGTTCAGGCTCCTCGGTGAGACGTCCTGACGGCTATGCTTCAGCAATTGCTCCAGATCCTTGGGTAAGACTGAACCTTCAGCAAGGACATCCATTTTCTGATAGCTAAAGCGGGATGAATCTACTGGATTTTCAAATGGGAGCACATAACGGGGTGCCCTCGGTTTGAACCAGCCTTCCCAACCGTAGAAAAATGACCGCCTGCACCATAATCGGAACGATAAGAGCCATCCTGATTTAGTCATTAATTTGCGTTCAAACTTTGCTTCCTGTTTTGCGCATTGAAGATGAGCCTCAACCTCGGGGTTGGCTTTAGCGAAAGGTTTCATTTCTTTACAAAATTGAACCAGCTCATCATATTTTTTCTGCATTCCTGGAATTTGTAAGTATTTTTCCGCATTAAAACAGAGCAAATGAAATTTAATTCGGTTATTTAACAACTGCGGGTAATTAATCAGACAGTTGAACAACACATTGCCTGTCTCTTTATTTAAGTCAGGCTGTGTTAACAGCCAGCTGACTTTTTCGAGCAGCGCTTGCTGATCTGATAGAATCTTGCTTTGAGGATGAGAGTCCAGATAATCTTCCAGAAATAATTGCAGCATTTCTGGCTTGCCATGGAAATGAATCAGAAAATAACTTAAAAAACTGATGGTTTCTTCAGTCTGACTAATTGCGCTTAATAAGGTCTTATTTTCCCAAGGCGATTGGAATTCGCTTTCTGTAGTTTCTGTTGCAGGGAGATTACTGGTTTGCCAAAGTCTTTGGGCTGGGCTGGATGCTGTTGTGCCTTGGCTTTTTGCTTTAAGCCAAACAGGCTCAAGCATTCTTTTGGTATTAATTCGTCCATCTTCATAGAAAATTGAGCAGTCTGAAAAAACGGTGTTGCTATAGCGATAGGTTCTTGTAATCTCAATAATTGATTCTTTGAGAGAGTCAAAATGATTATCTTCATAGAGGCTGAGTAATAGTTGCATACTCTGATTGGTCAATTTAGCTTCTCTTTGCTTCAGGGAATAGATGAGCTCGCCAATAAACTGAACCAGCGCTGGTTCTTTTTGATTTCGGTGCAGGTATAAGTGAATACAGTGATCCAGATGAACCCCGCTGTATAAGCCCGTCAAAGAGGCGGGGTGCTGTATATCAGGCAGTTTGTTCTTAAAACGCGCGTTAATGATCCTGGAGAGGAGCTCGTCACGTATGGGATTTTCGAGTTGTCTCATGAGTTCCGCAAAATCAGGGAGAATATTCATCAGGATGATTAATGGCTTTTGAGCTCCAGGCAGGCGGGCATAATGTTTAAACCAATAGAGGAGGAAGGATGATCTCTGTTCAGCGATACATTCGAGCAGATTGTTCAATATTTCAGGCGTGAAATGATTAAATTGTCTGAATGAACAAAGTATTTCGGCTGCGGCCTCTGCCTGCAAGCTGCTGAGACTACCTTCAGGGATTAGTGGCAGCTTGATATGATTCGACAGTGAGCCGAGGCGCAGGGAACCAGGACGACTTGCGGTTAAGCTTGGACTGTCGAGCAGTGTTTGTCCCGGAAATTGCAGCAGGCAATCTGCACGGCTCAGCAGATGGCAGACTAGTAAATTGTTTAAACTGGTATTGTCAATTCTTTTTGAGAGAGCCATTAGCGCATCAACCGGGAATTGGCAGACCATTAACAGATTTAGAAATTCCTTAATCGATTGCTCGTCTTCTAAAACAGCCTGCTGATGCTGCTTTTCCAACAAGGCTATTCTTAGCCAGGCAGGATTCGCCGCTGTCTTTTTTGCCAGTAACTGCGGTTTGATCCACTTCCAGCTGAGTAATGGAGTAAATAATGTCAAAATCCGGTCATCAATAGCTGTTTTCTTGTCCAGGCTAATCAATAAGCACTGACGTAATGACTCAGGATACAAGTGCAATTCATTGCAAAATTCCTCTACTAATCCCGCATGAATAAGCAGCCCAATTAATTTGTCCAGCCATTGGAGTTGCTCAGCCTGCTGTTCACCGATATCGAGCATCCATCGCTTGAGCTTATCCAGCAAATCATGCGGTTGTTTTGTTCTGTTAAAACGTAATGCCAGATAATGAAAATACACCGCGGGATACTCTCGATAGACTGAGGAGCAAAGTTCATCCACTCTTTGCAAAAACGTTTCATCGTCAGATGACAGCAAGGTTTCCACTAGCAATATGTTTTCTGTTAATTGAGCCGATACCTCAGTGTTATTGTGCTCCTTCCAATGCTGAAGAATGGAATTCATAGAGGCATTAGCTGAGAAATCAATAACGTCTTTTTTTATATCGGCTGATGCTGTATTCAGCCAAATAGTGAATTCAGCAGAGGGTTCTACAGAGAAAACCAGTTTTTGCAAGGTCGTAAGCGAAGCGACAGACTCTCTGGTTAATTGTCCAAACTGTGCTGCAGTCAATTCGGCCAGACAAGAGGGAGCAGGTACCGTTTCTGAAAAATAATTGGCTAAGTGTTGTTGTAAACGGTTTTTGATCTGCTCAATACAAAACCTGCCTGAGCTGGGATGATGGCTCAGGGTATTCAGAAATTGATAGTGGGAGGCTGGATTTTCAAGCGCAATTCTAATGGTATGCCGTAAAAGCTGCTCATTAAGGGCCTGAATCAGGTTCAGATTTTGCTGATTCTCAAGCAAATAACTCAGGCTTAGTAAAAATTCCAGGGTAATCGCCTCATTAGGCGGGTTAAAGGCTGGTGCATAACTGTTAAAGATGATAGCAAGCTCTGCTACGTCAAGCTTAAGACCGGGGCTTCTTAATGCTGCCAGGCGTTCATTATCATAATGATTATGCCCGCTTTTTAATGCTTCAGCAGCAATCATTCGCCCGTGTTTTTTTAGTCTTTCCTCATTGATGTGTAAATGCTGAATTTCCGTGTGCAGCCACTGCAGTTCCAAATTCTGGCTTAAGGATTCGGGGAGAGTCACAAGCCCTGCCTGCCTTTTTGAAATGCCTGAAGCCTGAGCTTTCTGTACCATGGACAAAAGTAGGGGGGCATAAGCTAAACGATAAAAACGGGTGCAGGTCAATAATTCTTCGATACTTTGACTATCCATGCCATAAAGTACCGAAACCAGCTCCTGGATACTTGGATATTTTGTTAGCAGCTTGCTGAATTTAGCCAGATTCGCTGCGTGTACGGGGTTTTCTCTTTGCTGCAGATGAGTTATCAGTAATGAAGGGGATACAGCGCTAAGTAGTTTGTATAACAAGGGAGGAATAATGTTTATGCCTGATTGTGTAAACAAACAGTTGTCCAGAATGCACTCCTGGACTTTTATATCCTGTAGAATCTGGGGATCTCTAAAAAAAACATCCAGCAGCTCATTAAATTTCGTGCCGATTAGAAACTGCTGTTGTTCCTGCCATTCTTTATGAAGAGTCTGGGCATTAGCCAAGGCATCACTTTCTGCTTTAGGAAGCAGGCTAATGCGCTTCATATTAATTCTGGCAAAATAAGACTCAGGATTAAACAAGGCATGCAGACGAGGTGAGGAGTAATATTCAATTGCTGTGAGATGGAGCTTAAATTTTCGCCATGCGCCTTGAATGGTTTGAATTTGTTCCTGTGTAAGCGCATTAAGCGGCAGGCCCTCGGATTGACCGAGTGAATCGAAGAAGTTAATTAGTTCACTGACTGATTTGGGCAAGTCATTGATGACCTGTTCTGCGATTCCTTTTCCCTGTTGCAGCAAGGGTTGTATTATATTTTTAACGAACCCGGTATTCGCCAATGGATGAGAGGGATTTGCCGCTTCCTCTCCAAGTTCCATTAGCACGCCTTCAATCAGGGGCAGTCTTTGCAGCCAACGGGCTGACACGAGGGTATTTTCAGAAACATTCCCGGTATTGGCCAATGGTTCGTAAAATTCATTGAGCTTTATGATTTCCTCAAGAAATTCCATATGGGCCTGCATGGCGATAACTTGGTCAGTAAAACCTAAATACTTTAAAAGAAGAGGATGGCATTGCCAGCCTTTCCAGGGATGGAGCCAGGCATCGCGCATATACTGATTTAGAAGTCCTGCGCTCTCGATGGGCATTTCCCAATCCGGGTTTTTTAAAAAACTCTGTATCTGCTGGCGTCGTGAAACGGATTCCATTATGAGTTGATGCAGCTGCTCCTGACCGGCGTTTTCTTCTGTATAATTTGCCAGAGCAGCCAATGCCTGCTCGCCGGCGTTAATTTTATTCAACCAGTCGGCAAGAGCCAGATGATTGCGCTGCAAATATTGGAACAGACTGTTGACGAAATTAAATTTTAGTTTGGGCTGTGTCTGGCTATTCAATATCCGGCACAACTGTTCCGCAGAGGTTAACTCAGACAGTAATCTATCGATCTGTGCGGGCGCCAGGGTGTGAATCCCTTCCGGATGTCTGGCAATTAAATCGACAAAAACGAAAAGTGTCTGGCTGTGTAAAAAAATCTCATATAATGCCTGTACTGATAGCACTCTGGCCAGGGTAATCAGAGAAGACCATTGAACGTCTTCCAGTTTGCTTTGCTGTAACACATTGACGGCCAGTTTTTTTTGCCTTTCGAGTGTAAGCTTATGAAATAAGAGAACATATTGCTCTTCTGTGATCTTGGCAGGAGGTTTCATAAGCAGGGATTGGATAAACTCCTGGCAGCAATCGCTATCCATAAAGCCTTGATTCTGGATAATATCAAAATGCTCCAGCAGCGTGCTGGTGAACGGATGATGCTCAATATCAGCCTCGGGCAGATCGGTAAGCCAAATATTGACTGCCTGTGAAAACTGCTGGCTGCCAAGGATAATCGACGTCCAGGCGGTATGCCGTTGCCGCAAAATTTCCATACTGTTAAATGTAACCTGCTGGAACTCCTGGACAAACTGATAGTGGTTAGATTTATGAACCGCAGAGTTAGAGGATAGTTTCGCAAAAAATTCAATCTGGCCTAAAACCAATGCCCGATGAGATTCCTGCCCATGATTTAAATCGAGCTCCATTAACATTCGGTTAAACACGGGAATCACATCCAGGTTCACTGATTCCGGTTTAATTTGCCGTTGTGCGTCTGCAAGATGACGCTCTCTATCTACTGGGGTGAACAATTTTAACTGTTCAGCCAGAATTGGATAATGCATGGCCGGCAGTGATTTCTGTGCTAATTCAATGAAAAGTTTCGACAAATAAAACTGTAGTTCAGGCAACGCATAGACCGTTTGCAGAAAGCCTTGCTCTCTTGGCAACAAAGAGAACAGGCTTGCCCGGTCAATCGTATCCAATTGGCCATTTTTGATAAGCTGCTTCAGCCAGTCTGGGAAATTTTGAACAATTTCCTCTGTCTTGCCAGTATCAACGAGCCAAAATATTTCCTCCTGGGAAAGCCCTGACATGGCTTTTTTAAAATGGCGAAGGCTTACAATAAATTGAAAAACCTGATTGTCCAAAACCGGATTTTCAGCCTGCGAATTGGTTTGATTAATGAGTTGATGAATAAATAATTGCGGTGTTTCCTGTAAGTCTACGGTCTTTCTTACCTTAGCCCAGTTATTTAAGGTGGGGCCTTCCAGTGATTGAAGAAGTATGTTGATGAGATCCATATCGGGAATTTTCTCGAGCAACTCATCATCAATCTGGCTTAGGTAATCAGGGCTTAGTATGGATCCTGACTGGTTTGTAAGCGTGATACTTAGCTCTTTGAGGGTTTGGGATTGCCCTAGTTGTGTACAAAGTAATAATTGGCATGCGTTTTCACTATATTGTCCAGCATGCAGTAATTTCCAGCAACTATGCTTTAGTGCATTAAAATTACTCTTTCCAGCAGCGCTTAACAAATGCTCCACTTTGTAGAGATTCTTAAAGATCTTTTGCAATACAGAGGCTTGGTTTTTGTAGAAATGTAAGAGACGCAAGGCCCGCTCATCCATTTTTTCAGGATTATACGTAATTAAGTCGAGGATGCGGACTGCGCGTAACTTCAGGTCATTGTCCGCATTATTAACGAGTAAACCCTGAAGAATTTGCGGGGTGTAGTCTTGTAGTATGGACGAGCGTGAGCAAAGAGAGTGAAAACAGGCCGGTGTCGTAAACAGCTGTTCTGCAATGAGGGTAACAACATTCTTGTCATCCTCATTGTTATATTTAATCCATTGATGTATTGGAGCCGAACTATCCAGTGTCGCTTGCATGCGAGTGCAAAACTGTATCAGTAACTGATGTAAGGGAGCCAGATAACTGCTGTCCTGTTTTGATTTTCTAATTAAACTGATAATGAGCTGAATGAGATGGGCTGGTTCAAGTTCTGGCAGTACGGCATCGAGAATTTCCTGATGGACCTGAGGAGTCAACAGTATTAAATATTCAAAAAATGAATGCTTATCTTTCTTCTTCAGATAATCACTTAAGAAGGTAAACTTTTCGTCGGTATTCTGATTACGGAGTAAATGGATATAAAAACGATAAAATTCCTCTTTGCTGAGCAACTCAAGCAGTTGCTGTTGTTCTTTAGCCGATATTGTCCTTATCAAATTTAAAAGAAAGGGAAACAGCAGGACCTTTTTTATATTGGTTTCAAACAGGGCAGAAAGCCATGCCATTGATAATTTGGAAAATCCATTAAGATGCGAGGAAATGAGTTCCAAAGGTTGCGCTCTGGATTTCTTGGGTAAAATCGCAATCGTCTGCGCTATCCGTTTGCAATCAGCTGCCTGGTTAGCCGATGATTTCAATTTTTCACACAGCACACGGCAATATTGTTTACAAAGCGATTCCTCCGGGTGAAAAATCTGCTGTAAAGCCAGAATGTGGCTGCAAATGGGAATTAACTGTTCTAATTCGAGCAAATGGAGCAAGCTTTCAGTTAGCCGTTGGGATTGACCTGAGTTCTGGGTTAAGAAATTGATGGTGAAACTCTGGTCCGGAGTATTCCGGCTTATGTCTTTCACGAACTGGAGCAATTGCTCAAGTTCCTCAGTTTGCTTGTAATACTCACTTAAAAAGCGGATACAAAAAGCAGTATTTAGTTTATCGCGTTTGAAAAACTGTTTGAACAGCTCTTTTCCGCTGGCTGCTTTGGAGACGGCAACCATTACCGGAATTATTTCGGCAACAAATTGCGTGTCTTCCCAGTTAAACAGGGAATAATGAGTAAAAACTTCTGAGACCAGGCTTTCCTGGAGAGGTTTTTCCGCAGAGCTTTTCAGGCGGGCGATCATTAGCCAGTTAGCCAGATTCGGCCTGTCCGCTATAATTTTCTGATAAGCGCTTTCCGAAGCTTTGGCTCTGATGGCGAGCGCCTGAATAAGATTTTCATATTTGTTTAGATACGTCTGTCTGGATGAGGCAAATCGTCCGTGAGCCTCCTGATTTTCCTTGGCGTAGGTAGAGGCTATGGCGCGCAGTTTTAAAATGCTGTCAATAAGCTCCTCATCCTCGAGCAAGAGTGACAGGCTGTTAATGGATTGGGCAGGTATTTCCGCTGCAGAAAGCAGGAGGCAACTGCTCAGACGCTGCAAATGAGCTTTGGCTTCGGGTTCCTGGAGTGATTCATTTTTCAGGATATAGCCAATCAATTCACCAAGCCAGACGGCATCCTTTTCTGGTCTATCGGTCAGTGCGGCATAAAGCGTTTCCCGCTGCGTATTGGATAAGATGGCCAGCAAACTGGTTAAGGCTGTTCTGCGCTCGCCTGACTTAATCCAGGTGCTTAGAGCAAGCAGACATTGAGGCCATAAGTCAGGGGTTTCATTGATTCTGTCGAAGCTTGCTTTAAGTGCTTGCTGTTGATCTCGCTCCAGAATCTGTGAAAGAAAATGAATGGTTATCCTGGTGGTAATCACCTCCAGTCTGTCATCGCTTCCACCGGTTTCGATCACCCTTAACAAGGTTTCCAATAAATCAAAAGAGTGCTGCTGAGCCAAATCATCAACAAGCTTGCTTAACAGGCTAATATCCGGTTTGTCTGATTGATAAGCAATGAGTAAAGCAGGGAGATCGGCTTTGGCCAGTAATGAGTCGACAAATTGATTGGGCATTTAAAACCTCCTTGTTACAGCGCAAACTTCTAGCGTTCCCAAAAGCGAGGGGAAAATAAAATCAATAAAGAGAAAATTTCCAGGCGTCCGGCAACCATAGCAAAGATAAGAACCCATTTGCTCCAGTGATTTAAAACGGTCATATTTTCACTGATTGCTCCTAAACCTGCTCCTGAATTGGAAATAGAGATGGCAATTGCAGAAAATGAAGTGAGAAAATCATTGCCAAATCCCATAAAAATTAACAATAAGAGAATGAATAAAGCAATAAATACCGAAATAAAACTCCACATGGATTGCAAAATGGGTTCTGGCAGACAATGCTTGCCAATTTTAATGGGTACAATCGCATTGGGATGAACCAGACGAATCATTTCTCGCCTGGATTGCTTAAAAATGAGCAGGGCGCGAATAACTTTGATGCCGCCACTGGTTGAGGCTGCGCAGCCGCCAATCAAACCAAGCATTATTAGTAAGATAGGTGTAAAAGTCGGCCAGTCATTAAATGGTTCGGCAATAAAGCCTGTGGTGGTTGCCAGGGAAATAATGTTAAACAATACGGTAATCACGGTATTGTGGCTGATATCAAAGAAGTCATAAATCACCAGACTACCGGTCACAATCAGAGTAGCAACTAGAAGAAAGCTGACATAGGTGCGAAATTCCTCATCCTGCCAGTAATGTTTTAAACTTCGTTTTTTGAAGGTAAAAAAATGAAGTGCAAAGTTTGTCCCTCCCAATAGCATAAAAAAGCAGGCGACCGACTCAATCAATTCACTTTGATAGAATGCAAAACTGTTGTCATGCATGGAAAAGCCGCCTGTGGAAACGGTGGAGAAACTTTCGCCCAGCGCATCAAACCAATCCATTCCGCTTATCCAATAGCAAAGCATGCACAGCAAAGTTAATAAAACATAGATTGACCATAGCGCTTTGGCTGTTTGGGCAATCCGCGGGGTGAGCTTGCTATCCTTCATTGGGCCAGGGGTTTCAGCCCGATACAGCTGCATACCACCAACCCCCAGCATAGGCAATATGGCCACCGCGAGAACTACGATACCCATACCTCCCAGAAATTGCAGCTGCTGGCGATAAAACAGAACAGCATGCGGAAGGCTGTCGAGATCACCAATAATTGTAGCCCCGGTTGTAGTTAAGCCCGAGACCGATTCAAAAAAAGCGTCAGTAACTGGATTGGGACTTTGTATTGCAAACAGGAAGGGCAGCGATGCAAATAAACAGAGAACGCTCCAGAAAAGGGCGACGATTAAAAAGCCATCTCGAGTCTTAAGCTCGTTTCTGCTTTGACGAAAGAGCAGCCATAACAAGCCGCCTGTACCAAAAGTACAAAGAAAGGCTATTACAAAGGGCCATAGGAAATCTTCCCGGAAAATGATATTGAAAAGGATAGGAGTGAGCATGCTGATACTAAACAGCATGAGCAAAATGCCAAGGATGCGTAAAATCGTTTTAATTTGCATTATTAACCCACAAAACTCAGACTCACCTGAAAGAGCGATTCAATGTTGCTAATGTATTTTTTCTTTAAAATCAGCAGAATGATGTGATCTCCTGATAGCAATATCAGTTCAGGATTAACCATTAATACCTGGCCATTACGAAATAAGGCTGCTATTGAACAGCCGGCCGGTAAATTCAATAAACTCACTGGACGTCCCACCACTTTCGAAGTGTGCTCATCGCCATGAATGACCAATTCTACAGCTTCTGCTTCACTATGTTGAAAGCGATAGACTTTAACCATATTCCCGCGGCGCAGTTTGGTGAGAATACTGCCAATTGTAATCAGCTGCGGTGAAATTGCCTGATCGATATTGCTGCCCTCAATCAGATCTACATAGGCATTGCGGTTAACCAGGGCCATTACCTGACGCGCGCCAAGACGTTTTGCCTGCAGACATGACATGATATTGACTTCATCATCATTAGTTACTGCACAGAACACATCAGTAAATTCGATATTTTCATTGACTAAAAGATCACGATCAGCGACATCACCCTGTAATACAGTGCCCTTGTGCAATTGAGTCACCAAATCATGGGTACGATCGGGGCTACGATCAATCACTTTAATTCTATAGCGATGCTCCAGAGCCTGCGCCAGTTCGGTGCCGATATGACCGCCGCCCGCAATGATGATACGACGATTGGGGTGAGTGTAGCGTCCAAGCGCAATCAGTGCTTCTTTAATAGCTTGCGGGGAGGCAATAAAAATGACTTCATCACCGCTGGCCACCTGCATCTCATCCTGCGGTGAGAGTACGTCCTTATCGCGAAAGATCATCACCACCCGCGCTTCTATCCCCTGCAGATGTTCATGAAGTTGTCTGATAGTCTTGCCTACCATTAAACCAGAGGATAGCGGCTTGATAGTCACCATTAATACATGGCCGTCAGCAAAGTCGAGAACCTGAGATACACCGGGATAATCAATAAGATTTTCAATATGATCAGTTACCAGTTTTTCAGGGCTGATGCATACATCAACCGGGACATGCTCATCCTGAAAGAGCTCAGGGTATTTATAATAGTTATGCGAGCGGATGCGTGCTATTTTGGTCGGTGTACGAAAGAGGCTGTAGGCAATCTGACAGGCCATCATGTTAATTTCATCGCTATTGGTGACCGCAATAAGCATGTCGGCTTGTTCAATACCCGCTTCAATTAATACGCTGGGATAGGCTGCATTTCCTCGTACAGTCTGTATATCAAGACGATACTGCAACTCCTGCAGGCGGCTTTCATCCTGATCAATTAAGAAAATATCATTATTTTCTCTGGCCAGATTTTGTGCCAGCGTACCCCCGACCTGGCCTGCTCCCAAAATCACTATCCGCATAACAGTACAGTTCCTTCATAGACAAACGTGGCAGGACCAGTAAGATAAATAGGAGAAGCCTGGTTTTCCCATTTTACGAGGAGTTCACCGCCAGGCAGATCCACCTGAATCGTTTCTTCCATCTGGTAAAAAAGGCGACCGATGGCTGCAGCAGCGACTGCTCCGCTGCCACAGGCCTGGGTTTCACCGCAGCCGCGCTCATAAACACGAACCTGCAGGCGATCATTGGTGATTATCTCCATAAACTCCGCGTTGACTTGCTCCGGGAAAAGGGGATGGAAACTGATTTCCTTGCCAAGGGTATTTACTGGGGCTTTCTGAATGTGATTTACCAGAGTTACGGCATGGGGATTCCCAACGCTAATTGCATGAACGGCGACATTGTTCCCCTTGGCCAATGATAATACATAAGAGTCTTGCTGCTGGGGCACCAGGAAAGGGATTTCCTGGGGATTCAGACTCGGTGGCGGCATTTCAATGGTTACAGAGTCATCTTTATTCAGGATTAGCTGCATGGTGGTGGTATGCGTACCGACGCGTATTTTCTTTTTGGTAGTCAGTCCATAATGGTAGAGAAAGCGGGCAATGCAACGTGCCCCATTTCCGCATTGTCCCACCTCCTGCCCGTCCGCATTAATGATGCGATAAAAGAAATCAAGCGATTTATCTTTTGACGGTTCAACGATGAGGCATTGATCAAAGCCGATGCCTCGATGACGATCGCTCAGCGCAATAATCTCTTTGGCAGTTAAATTGGCCGTTTGGTTAATTGCGTCTATGACGATAAAATCATTGCCTAAACCGTGCATCTTTGTGAATTTCAGACTCATGTTTTGGCTCTCGGGTTGGTCAGGATTCAGGGGCTGTTTGCTCTGGTAAATAAAGCGGTCCCTTTTGGCCGCAGGCTGACACATTGGCTATCAACACAATAAGCAACAGCACTTGCCCAAGGATCTTTCCTGATAATTTCATAGAAAAACTCCATGTCCGTATTTAATTATAATTATCGTCAGTGTGATATAAAAGAGCCGCGGTGTAAATGATTCACAGTCTGTTTAGTGTGCGATCCATAAAACAAGGCATCTTCTGAGCGGTTCGACAGGGTATGCAGGGTTCGGAAAGATTAGGCCATCACGAGTGAACTGATTCGCTCGGTTTCCAGTTGATCCAGTGTTTTAAAGGTATCGAGCATTGCCTTGTTGTAACGCTGATGAGAGCAGGCGTTAATAAAATGCTCTTTTTGACGTGCAACTGTCACTCCCTGCGAGTTGGTTTCTGTCCAGCTCAGCATAAAGTGCAGGGTTTGAGGAATTAAATTATCTTGCTGATAGTGAGGGGTTACCTCAATGCGTACACTCGGAACGTTTGGCCATTGCTGTTTCAGTTTTTCAGCAGTGTCGTTTTCGATAGCTTCCAGTATATTGAGATTGGCTGCTCTCGTTGCTGCGGTAATAGACTGCTGATCGTGCTCGCCTCCGAGGAATAAGGCAATTAAATGCGTCCAGTGAAACATATGACCTGTAGATTCGGCATCAATTTCTACGCCATGGGCTTTAAACACGTCCTTGCAGGCCGCTCTGAAGATTGTAAACTGATTGCATGGACGCTTTTTATTCTGATTTTCTTCAATCTGGTGAAGGGTTGCCGTAAATGTAACTTTGCCAGCTCGTTCCCAGATATGCTTGAATCGTGTTTTCAGGGTGGCCACAGACTGCCCGGGCACCCTGAGCGCGCCGTTAAAACGCGGGTTATTATCAGGAGTCGTATGAGTCCATAACTCTGAGGTCTCTGTTCTATAGGCCAGGCGCGCCTCTCGGCCCCCCGGCGTTCTTCCTACTTTCAGATAAGTGCGGCAGTTCTCCGCAGGGCTTGTCGGCTGAATTTCAGCTATGCGAACGCCTTTGTCTTTTAGCGGCGACTGACAAAATGTATTGGAAGCGTTTTTCGCCAGAATAAGCCGATTGGTCGAATAATCGATTTCCTCCTGGATGTGTCGTTTTCTTTTACTCGGGGGTTGAGAATGAAAAAAGGGAGTACAACTTCGCCGCGGTTTTTTTTCTGCCAAAGCGGCAATCAGATTATCATGATTAAGATTTTGAAGACGGGCCAAATGGAGCTGTAAAAAGGGCCTTGATAGTCGCTCCCTTTCCTGGGTATCAAAGCGTTTGTACAACTCAAACCAGACGTAGGGTGTCAGGTTTAAACCATTTTCAGCAGGCAACAGGGACGAGGACTGTATCGCAAATAAAGCCAGTTTTTCCTGATTATAATTCTCCTGCAGGTAATTAAAATGATACCATTTAGTGTCGCTGCTGCAGTCGATTTTTGAGATGTATTGGTCAATGCAGTCTTCAGGGAGATTTAATTGAGCAGCAAGTCCTTCTGTCAGGCGTTTAGCGGAGTCTTTCGTATCGGCGGTCAGATGTAATCGGCAAGCCTCATTCCAATCCTGAGGAGATAGTTTTCTGGATTTTTTTTCTTGCAGGGACAGAAGGAAGGATTCGATTTGCTCTATCATTGGGCTGTTTGATTACAAATAATACATCAAGAAGATTATTTTATCATGCTTTTGACGATCCTGCCAGATCGCTGAGCTTTAAAACGGATATCAATTTGTCCATGGAGAAATCCAGGCCATTTGAATCAATAAGTCAGTTTCATCAGGAATCATTGCTTTTTCTTGCACTGTGATAGCGCATTGGTGATAATTTCCCTTTTTTCGGAGAGCTTTGTTGAACGTTTACACAAAAGAGCCAGATACACCGCCGTTGGCTTCGGTAATTTGGATGCATGGTTTAGGAGCTGACGCCTCGGATATGTCAGGGTTAGCATCACAATATCCAATAAGCAAGCTGCCCGTTCGTCATGTGTTTATGAATGCTCCCGTTCGGCCCGTGACGATAAATGGCGGCATGCACATGCCGGCCTGGTATGACATCGTCGGCTTTGAGTTAACCGATCGCGAAGATGGCGAGGGAATTAAGGATTCCCAAAAGCAAATCAATGCGGTTATCCAGTCGCAGCTTGAAACGGGAATGACTGAAAAGCAGATTATATTAGCTGGCTTTTCCCAGGGAGCTGCAATGGCTTTGCATACGGCCTTGCACCGCCCTCAGGCAATTGGCGGTGTCGTGTCACTTTCCGGCTATCTGCCTCTCGCCAGTGAATGCCAGTTCCATTTACCCCGCGAAACGCCTTTTTTTATAGGATATGGACGTTTTGACAATGTCGTTTTACCCGAGTGGACTAACTACTCTTGCAGGTTTTTAGAATCCAGGGGTTATCATGACCTGACCATAAAAGACTATCCGATGGAACATTCTATCTGTCAAAGCGAGATTAATGATTTGGATAGCTGGTTAAAAAGATTGCTGGGAGATAAGGCATGACGATTGTACAAAAGTCACGCATTGTGAAATTTAGTTGCGAGCAAATGTATACACTGGTTAATGAAGTGGAGCATTATGCCGAGTTTCTTCCATACTGCAGTCAAAGTATTATACATCATCGAGACGCTGACGAGGTCCAGGCGACATTGGTCATTTCGGCTGCCGGAATGAATAAATCATTTACAACTCGCAACCGTTTGCAAGCAAATAAAATGATTGAAATTCGCTTGGTCGACGGGCCCTTCAGCCATTTAGAAGGGTTCTGGCGTTTTGATGAGGTTTCTGAAGGTTGCAAAATCTCTTTCGACCTCGAGTTTGAGTTTGCCGGCAGAATGTTTTCGATGTTGCTGGGCCCTATTTTTGAGCAAATTACTAATAAGATGGTGGATGCGTTTTGTGACCGGGCAGAGAATTTGTATGCTTGACATTGAGGTGGTGTTTATTCCTTTGGGACAAAAGACATTTCAGGTTAAATGTTCACTGGCTGAGGGTGCCTGTGTTGGCGATGCGATCCGACAATCTGGTTTACTGGACGTCTACCCTGAGGTTTTGGAATTGGATTATGGTATTTTTTCAAGAAAAGTATCTGCTGATACGCAATTAAAAAACGGGGACCGGGTGGAGGTCTATCGTAAATTAACCAATGACCCCAAGGAAAAAAGGCGTATTCGAGCCAAGGCTGTAAAATGAAATGGCTGTGCATGCTGGTTAAACCCGGCTTGCAGCCAGGCTTAACCGCTAAAGCCTAGGGAAAATGCTCAATACGAGTCAGCACGCCATTACTGAAATATAAGGAAACGTTTTTTACCTTGAGCGGTGAACTGCCTTTGCGCCAGGTATAAGCGTAATCCCAACGGTTATTATTAAAAGTTGGGCTCAAAAGGCTACTTCCCAATAAAATAGCGACATCTTGTTTGCTCATGCCTGTCTTAAGCCGGGATACAGTGGATTGCGGTAAAAGATTACCCTGCTGAACGATTCGTCTTGAAAAATCATAAGAGGCGCACGATGCAATGCCGAATGAAATTGTAAGAGCAAGTAATAAACGTAACAATCGCATAATTTTGCCTGTCCTGAAAAATTTCGCCATAATAGCATGTCATTCGTAGAAAGACACTCCAATCGATTAGCTTTTTAAGGAGCCTGTGTGGAAGAGAGCCAACAGTTAAAAGACGCTGGATTAAAAATTACCATGCCCAGACTCAAGGTATTGCAAATCCTTGAACAGTCTAAAGAACACCATCTTAGCGCCGAGAATGTCTATAAGGCATTATTGGACATGGGCGAGGATGTAGGCCTGGCCACGGTATACCGAGTTTTAACCCAGTTTGAAGCTGCTGGCCTGGTTGCCCGACACAATTTTGAAGGAGGGTATTCAGTTTTTGAATTGACCCAGGGTGATCATCATGATCATCTGGTCTGTGTTAAATGCGGGCGGGTGGATGAATTTGTCGATGAGGTGATTGAAGAGCGTCAGCGGCTGATTGCTGAACGTGCCAATTTTAAAATGACTGACCATGCGCTGAATATCTATGGTCTTTGCCCAAATTGCCAGGTGAAATGATTAGACTATTTATGATGGAGATGATGGATAAAGATGAATTCTCTTGATGACTGGTAAACTGCATTATACTTAGGCAAAAGATCAGTATTGCAAGGATGTTACAAAAATGAATGAGGAATTACGCAAAGCATATGCCGCCGCTGAGTATCCGGTAATGGATATTGGTGGAATTCTGCTTGATAACACGCTATTGCCTGACTCTCCGGTGAATCTGGTATTGAAATCCTTTAACCGGCATGGGTTGATTGCTGGCGCCACCGGAAGTGGTAAAACCAAAACCATGCAGGTGCTTTGCGAGCAATTGTCACTAGCAGGTGTTCCCAGTCTGGTTATGGATATCAAGGGCGACGTGTCAGGATTGGCGGTACCGGGAGTGGAAAATGATTTTTTACGAAGGCGCTGTCAGGACTTGAATTTATCGTTTACTCCGCGCGGTTTTCCGGTTGAGTTTCTAACTTTGAATGACGAGCAGCAAGGCGTTCCTGTCAAAGCGACAGTCGCTGATTTTGGTCCCATCCTGTTTTCACGGATGCTGGACATTAATGAAACGCAATCCGGTGTGGTAACCGTTATCTTCCAATATGCAAAAGAAGAGCAACTTCCCTTAATCGATTTAAGTGATTTCAAAGCCTTGTTACAGTATGTACAGACAGATGCCGGTAAGACAGAGATAGAATCCCGTTTTGGGGGAATCGCTTCTTCGTCGATAGGTATTATCACCCGTAAAATTATCGAACTCGAAACGCAGGGCGGTAACAGTTTTTTTGCAGAACCCGCATTTAATGTGATGGATTTGATGCGCACGACGAATCAGGGATTAGGCATTATCTCCATTCTTCGATTAATGGATATGCAGGATAAACCCAAGCTATTCTCAACCTTCATGCTGAAGCTTTTATCGGATGTATACCGTGTGATGCCAGAGCTAGGGGATCCGGATAAGCCGAAACTGGTGTTATTTATAGATGAAGCGCATCTTATCTTCAAAAATGCCAGTAAGGCCCTGCTCAATCTGCTGGAAACCATCGTCAAACTGATTCGTTCAAAAGGAATTGGGCTGATATTCAGTACGCAAACGCCCAAGGACATTCCTGATAGCATTCTCAGCCAGTTAGGTTTGAAAATTCAACATGCCCTGCGCGCCTTTACCGCTAAAGATCGACAGGCCATGAAGCTGGTGGCTCAGAACTTTCCACCGACTAACTATTATAATACAGAGCAGCTATTAACCTCTTTGGGCATTGGAGAAGCGTTACTCAGTGCTTTGGATGGGAAAGGCCAGCCGACGCCATTAATTCAGTGCATGATCAGAGCGCCCGAATCGCGTATGGGCGCTTTAACTGAGCAAGAGCTAAGTTCAGTAGTCCAACAATCCTCTCTGGTATCGCAATACCGGCGGAAGGTCAATACGCGTTCAGCAGCCGAAATTCTTGCAGAGCGCAAAAAGAATACTATCGATTTGACCATGGATGAAAGTAAGAAACGAAAACCAAAGGAGCAGGCAGAGCCTTCAATGATTGATCAATTGAGCAAGAATAGCTTATTTCGACAATTAGTTCGTCAGTTCTTTCGTCAGCTTACAAATCAGCTGCTTAAAATTCTGGGCGTGAAAAAAAGCCGGTAATGAGGGTCGTGCCATTAAGTTAGCCCCATTTTCTATTAAACTGTCTTCCCCACGAAGGTGGGGAACCATCTTTGAGCTAGCGATTATGCCAACTGAGGAATGGATTCCCGCCTTCGCGGGAATGACCAATTCCTTAACTTGATGGCCGTGGGGGGATGGGGGGGGAATATTGTCTATACTTAAGGGGAGTAATTGGTAAAAGCAAAAGCCTCGCGGCGTTAAAAATGGAGTGACACGGAAGTGCTCTTTATAAATAATATGCAAAAATTTCGCAATATCATTACCATAAAAATATTGGCTTCACTATCTTTGCTAATCAGTCTTTTTGGTATGCTGCTGTGGATTGTGGCTGCATCACAGATTCATATCTTTGCAGGTAGTCATTATCCGATGCAGTTTAATACTGCATTGTGCGTTGCCTTGAGCAGCATCTCTATATTAGTCTTGCCTTCAAGGAAAAAGCTGGCGTTAATTTTGAGCCAGTTTGCCAATCTTCTGGCTGCTCTGACCTTTGTTCAATATCTGACCGATATGAATTTTCGTATAGATGACCTGTTTGGTTATATGGACTTAAACGTGACCTATCCGGGTCGAATGGCTCCAAATACGGCCTTGTGTTTAATTTTATTAAATACTGCTCTTCTGATGCACCTTAAATGTCATTCGAGAATTATACGCTTCACCCAACTCGCCCTCGTTTGTGTAGTCTTTGGTTTGACTTTCCTGTCGTCTATTTCCTATTTTCTTGAAATTAAAGCCGTTTATCTATGGTCGGGTTTGACCGCTATGTCGATTCAGACCGCATTGGGTATTATCTTTTTAAGCAGTTCCCTTATTATTTTGTTTCTTCTGCGTTTTCGGCGTTTTTATGTGGGTTTGATCGAAACTATTGTGATAGTGGTTACCGGAACGCTGGCGTCCATCCTGTTCTGGCAGTTTTTGTATATTGATTTTGAATACAATGTACAGAAAAAAATTCAAAATGAGGCGATGGTTGTCAGTAATGAAATCAAGACTATTCTTGGCTCTCAGGCTGAAGCGGCAAGGCGCTTTTTCTATCGGGTCAGCGATTCACCTATAGATGATGAGCGAATAAAAAAAGATGCTGTTCATTACCTCGAAGATATGCCCAGTCTGGTATATATCCAATGGCAGGCAAATCAGGGTTTAATGACCAACAGCAGTCAATTGGTGATGAATCAGGCTGAGATGGCGCGGCTCTGCGATAATGACCCATCCACAAGTTCCGGAATACGAACTGTAGTTTCTCGAAAGCAGTCAAATAATCATTATTATCTCTGTTTGCTGAGTGCGAATGATTCAAACAGGCTTATGCTTTTCGATTTTACTAAATTTCTTTCCGATACCATTAACAGTCTTCTGCCGCGAGGCTTTAATCTCAGGATTTCTGATAATCAGCATATACTTTTTGAGCGTTTGTCTACTGAACCCAGCAATAGCAGCAATTTGCGATTTGCCGATAAACTGGAGGTGCATTCTCTTGCGGGTGAACTGCGGCTCTTCATCTGGCCAAGTAACCATTATTTACGAAGCAATAGCCCTGTTTTGCCCGATTTCTTTTTATTTTTTGGCCTGATAATCACCGGCCTTTTGGCATTTATTAATTATTTGAAACACAGTGTCAATATGAAAAATGAAAAGCTGCGTAATACGATGCAAAACAGAAACCAGCAATTATCTGAAATGAAAGCCAAGTATGAACGCATTTATGAATACTCCCCTGATATGCTTTTATTCATTGATACGGACAATCTAATTACGGAGTGTAATGAAACCTTCGTTGATTCAATGGGCTATTTTAGAAAAAATGGTGTTTTAGGACGTAGTTTATTTGATGTGTTGCATTTGAAAGATAAAAAAATTAAAAGGGATATAGCTAAAATACTGGCGGATAGAGGAGCAATAAAAAACCTGGAATTGTCGTTGACCAATCTAAATGGAGAAGTGTCCCTGGTAATGTTAAAAGCCAGCCCTTTTCTGAATGAAGAAAAAGAGTTCCTGGGATATTCTTTTAGCTTACGTGATATTTCGGATATCAACGCCTTAAAACAGGAATTAATGGCTCGGGAATACAGTGTCAACTTATTCCGCGAGAATATTGCTCTTTACGATCACATTCTTGACGAAACGACTGATGGCTGGTGGGATATTAACCTGGAAACGAAAGAATGCCGTTTGTCAAAAAAATTGCTGCGTTCTTTAGGTCTGGATGCACGTTATTCTCATTCACATGTGAATTTTTTTAGAGAGCATGTGATTCCTGAAGATTTTGCTATTGTCGAAAACAATTTAAAACAACATTTGATTTCAAAAGGCCGCTTTCCTTTCAAACAGGAGGTTCGTTACAGACATCAAAATGGAAAGCTGGTATGGATCTTCTGCCGTGGTCAAGGCATTCTCGATCCCGATGGTAAAATTCGAAGGGTTGTGGGTACACACGTTGATATTAGTGCCCTTAAGTTAACCCAGGCCAAGTTATCAAAAAAAATCAAGGAAATGGACTTAATTGATCAATCAACTCATTTGGTTTTAATGTCTGATGATATCGATACGGCGCTGAGGAACTGCTTATCGCTGATTGGCCTTACAACTCCCTTTTCCAAAGGTATTCTTTATCGCTATCACCCCGCCGCCAATGTCATGGTGGCTACAGCTATCTGGTCTAAAAAAGAGATTGAACCTGAAATGCTAGAGGAGGGGGAGTTCCCTCCTTTTTCGCTGGCCTATGGTGAAGGGCTGGCAGGGAGAGCATGGCAGGAAGGAAAGTCACAATTATCCAGGGTTGACATTGAAAAATTCAAGGCGGTTCTGGTTAATAAATGGAATAAACTTACCTTAAATCAGGTGATAGCCGTGCCTCTTTTTTTAAGTGATAAGGTGGAATGTATTTTTGAGTTTTATCCAACAAAAAAATTAGTCATCAATGAGAATGAGCTGGGTCTTTTTGATATTCTGGCCACACAATTAAGTCTGGCACTGGAAAGAAAAAAAGCAGATTATCTGCTAAAACATTTAGCCTTGCATGACGAGCTCACCCAACTGCCTAACCGTCGTGCCTGCCTTGAAATGCTCGAAATGAGCTTGAGCCGCGCGAAGCGGAGTAATAGCCGGTTTGCATTAATGTTTCTTGATCTGGATGGCTTTAAACAGGTCAATGACAGCTTTGGGCATCATATTGGTGATTTACTACTGATTGAAGTGAGTCAGCTGTTTAGAAAAGCTATTCGCAAGCAAGATTATCTGGCGCGTCTGGCCGGTGATGAGTTCATTATTATTGTAAATGATTTACTTAATCAGGAAATGTTGGCGGTACTGGCTAATCGGTTGATTCAATCTCTTTCACGCCCTCTGGTACTGGAAAATAATATTGTGAAAGTATCGGTCAGTATAGGCTGTGTTACTTATCCTGAAGCAGGTCAGAACATCGAGGACCTTTTACGAGGCGCGGATTATGCCATGTATAAGGTCAAACAGGGCGGTAAAAACAGTTTCTCGGGTTTATCCTGAGATTTAAGCCCCTCTCTTCAACTCTCACTGCCATTAAGTTAAGCTCAGTTGTATATTAAATTGTCATCCCCGCAAGATTGCGTGAATAAAGAGAGGTATACAAAAAACTGTCTTTGCGAGCGTTAGCGAAGCAACCCAGATCCTACCTTTATTCAAGGCTTCGATCTGGATTGCTTCACTTTGTTCGCAAAGACGACAGGTTTTCGGGATTACCTATTTAACACGAACAGATAGCTCGAGAATAAACTCTGCAATCTTTTCCGGTTTTTCCGGATAATTGACAAAGGCGTCGATTGCTACTTTCTTATTCACGCGCTCGCCACTTTCTTTAGATTCAAATAGCGCCGCTCTGACTTCCTGGCCGCTATCACAAACAAAAAAAACATCCGATTCCGGACGTCGAAGGAATTCGGCATGGAACGATTTGAAAACCAGAGAAAGCTTTAACTTCTCTTTATTGGCGTAATAAAAAGCGTGAAGTCCCCCGGCGACATCTGCGCCAACAGCCAGTGCACCGAAATACATGGAGTTAAGGTGATTTCGGCTTCGTCGACGCAATGGGATTTTCATTACAATCTGATCATCATTTAATACCAGAAGTTTGGGGCGTAAATGGCCAATCAGAGGCACCTGGAATGTTCCAAAATACCATAGGAAATATTTGAAGCGTTTAAATACGGTCATGAGTCGTCCTTGTTTACCTGTAGTTTAGAAATAATCTTTTTTACACCGCGTACCTGATTGACGCGCTTGACAATTGCCAAAATCGATTTTTCCTGTTTTACCTTTCCACTCAGCGTCACCGTACCATTGCTGGTGCTGGCTTTAATACCCACTAAAGGGATGGATTCATCATCAAACACTTTGGCTTTTAAAACGGCTGCTTCAACTTTTGCTGTAATATAGGCATCCGTTAATCCCATATTGACTGGTTTGATTACCAGATTTTCAATCTCTACCGATTTAACGCCTTTGGTTGATTTGGCGAGCGTTAAGGCATCGACAAAGGCCTGTCGATCATTGACGTGTCCGCTTAAAGTGACGACCCCGTTTTCTGTAGATACCGAGATTTTTAAGGGGTTTAAATCTGTGTGTTTTGTGTATTTGGCCTTAATTTTCGCAGTGATGACTGAATCACTGATAGTTTGCTCAATTTCTTTCAGATTGGGTTCAGCATAGGCAGAAGGAATTGAACCTAAAAAACAGAAAGTTAAAATAAAATATAGAAAAATACGCATGGCAGGCTAAATATCAAATCCAATTTACGGAATTATACCATAGATTGTCATTGCCGCGCGGAAAGACAAAGCGGTGTAATCCGCGCATCTGGCGATGAATTCTATTATCCCGGGAAACTGTGTCATGCCATGTCATCTCGAACGCAATGAGAGATCTCCCAAATCTTGGTTTTTGCCAGCATTCGGAGATCTCTCACTGCGTTCGAGATGACGCGTGCCTGTCTGTCTGTGAGTAATGATACAGTTTAATTGACACTCTCATTATCCCCAGTAAAATGAACTGGCGAGACTTTTGGTTTCCCGGTAATTAATGAAGAAAATTTATCAGCGTGGCTGAATGAAGAAAATACAAGAAGACTTAAAAGAAAAGATTTTATCAATTTAGTCATCATAATCTCTGCTAATAGGCTATTATTGTTATCGTCAGTTGCATAATCCGCTTTAATTAACTCCACAAGCTGGCATCAAAAGGGTATAATTGATTGTTTTTTGTTTAAGCAGGTCAGGCATGCACAGGATTAGTATACGCGGCGCCAGAACACATAATTTGAAAAATATCGATGTGGACATTCCGCGAAATCAGTTAACAGTCATTACGGGTTTATCCGGTTCCGGAAAATCATCCCTTGCTTTTGATACGCTATATGCGGAAGGGCAGCGCCGTTATGTGGAATCTTTGTCGGCCTATGCCAGACAATTTTTGTCCATGATGGAAAAACCGGATGTTGATTCGATTGAGGGGCTTTCGCCGGCGATTTCCATTGAGCAGAAAGCGACGTCTCATAATCCGCGTTCGACTGTAGGAACTATCACTGAAATTTATGATTATCTTCGTCTGTTGTTTGCCCGGGTAGGTGAACCGCGATGTCCTGTCCATCATCACAATTTACATGCTCAGACCATCAGCCAGATGGTGGATCAGGTACTGACGCTTCCTGCGGAACAGCGGGCAATGATATTAGCGCCCGTGGTGAAAGAGCGTAAGGGCGAGCACTTACAATTAATGCAGCAATTGCAGGCCCAGGGTTATGTACGGGCTCGAATTGATGGTGAACTCTGCGAACTTGACGACCCCCCCAAGCTGGCTCTGCGTCAAAAACATACCATCGAAGTAGTGGTGGATCGATTTAAAATTCGGGAAGACATTGCGCAACGGCTTAGTGAATCTTTTGAAAACGCGCTCAACCTGGCAGAAGGTATTGCCATTGTTGCTTCCCTCGATGGTAATTTCGAGGAAATTGTCTTTTCATCCAAGTTTGCCTGCCCGGAATGTGGTTATAGCTTGAGTGAGTTAGAACCGCGCTTGTTTTCTTTTAATAACCCGGTGGGAGCCTGCCCCTCCTGTGATGGCCTGGGTGTTGATCAGTATTTTGATCCGGAGCGCATTATACACGATCGCACAGCAAGTCTTGGTGCGGGTGCAATTCGCGGTTGGGATAAAAAAACCACTTATTATTACCCCTTGCTAGAGTCTTTGGCTGAGCATTACCAATTTAATATCGAGCTTGCTTTTGAAGAATTGCCTGAATCGGTTCAAAACATTATTCTTTATGGAAGTGGTAAAGAGGAAATTGAGTTTCGCTACCATCGCTCTCATGGCGGCTACCTGGTTAAAAAACATCGTTTTGAGGGGGTGATTCCCAACATGGAGCGCCGCTATCGTGAGTCAGACTCATCAATGATGCGCGAGGAGTTGGCCAAATATTTATCTTCCCGCCCTTGCCAGTTATGCAAGGGCGCTCGTTTGAGAGAGGAAGCGCGCAATGTATTTATTAATGATATCAATTTGCCAGAAATCGCCAACTATTCCATTGAAAAAGCCTATGAATTCTTCAAGCATCTTCATCTGAGTGGAAACAGGGGCGAGATTGCCGGTAAAATTAATAAGGAAATTTGTGAGCGCCTGGGATTCCTGGTCAATGTCGGTCTGGATTATTTGTCACTGGCTCGCAGTGCTGAAACCCTTTCTGGCGGTGAAGCGCAGCGTATCCGTCTGGCAAGCCAGATTGGTTCCGGTCTGGTCGGTGTTATGTATATTCTCGATGAACCATCAATCGGTTTGCATCAGCGCGATAATGATCGCCTGCTAAAAACCCTCACCCATTTGCGAAATCTGGGTAATACCGTCATCGTGGTCGAACATGATGAAGACGCGATTCGTTCTGCGGATTTTGTTCTTGATATCGGACCCGGAGCCGGGGTGCATGGCGGGCGTATTATCGCCGCGGGAACCCCGGAAGAAATTATGGCAGAAGAGAAATCCCTCACCGGGCAATACCTCTCGGGGGTTCGTTCTATCGAAGTGCCCAGACAACGCAAGCACGTGGACGATAAGCGCATGCTGCATCTCACCGGTGTCTGCTGCAATAATCTGGTGAATGTAAATGTGAGTATTCCATTAGGTGTATTGACCTGTGTAACGGGGGTATCTGGTTCGGGTAAATCAAGTTTGATTAATGACACTCTCTATCCTTTGGCCGCCAATCAACTCAATCGTGCCAGTGTGATGACCCCGGGCTCGATTAAGAAAATAAGTGGTCTTGAGCATTGTGACAAGGTCATTGATATTGACCAAAGCCCCATTGGGCGCACCCCGCGCTCAAATCCCGCGACCTATACCGGTTTGTTTACTCCTATTCGGGAATTATTTTCAGGCACTCCCGAAGCCCGGGCTCGTGGCTATCAACCTGGGCGCTTCAGCTTTAATGTGAAAGGCGGACGCTGCGAAGCCTGTCAGGGCGATGGGATGATTAAGGTGGAAATGCATTTTCTGCCCGATATTTATGTGGCTTGCGACATCTGTAAAGGAAAACGATATAACCGCGAAACCCTGGAAATTCAATATAAAGGTAAGAATATTCATGAAGTGCTGGATATGACGGTTGAGGATGCGCGCAGTTTTTTTGATGCAATTCCAGTCATCGCCAGAAAGTGTCAGACCTTAATTGATGTGGGTTTATCCTATATTCGTCTGGGGCAAAGCGCGACTACATTGTCGGGAGGCGAAGCTCAGCGCATCAAATTAGCTCGTGAATTATCGAAACGTGACACAGGAAATACTCTGTATATTCTGGACGAGCCGACCACTGGTTTGCATTTTCATGACACAAGGCAACTTTTAAGTGTTTTATTCCGTCTAAGGGATCAGGGGAATACGATTATTATCATCGAGCATAATCTTGATGTCATTAAAACAGCCGACTGGATTATTGATTTAGGACCGGAAGGGGGCAGTAAAGGAGGGCAAATCATTGCCACAGGGACCCCGGAAGAGATTACCCGAAACAAGGCATCCTATACCGGAATGTTTCTGAAGCCTCTGTTAAAGAAGAAAAAAGAGGCGGTAGTTTCCTAGTGCTCGCCTCTGACTCCAACTAACCGAGGGTTGCCGTCATCTCGAACGTAGTGGCCGTCATCTCGAACGTAGTGAGAGATCTCCCTAATCTTGGTTTGTGCCAGCATTCGGAGATCTCTCACTACGTTCGAGATGACATGGCTAACCACTTCTTAACATACTGAATTATATTGCAATTAATTTACCCTATCCTTGCCTCGGCATGTCCGACGCATCCAGTGATGCTTGAACCAGAGCCGAATTCGGGTTAACGGTAGTTAAGCGGTTCTTATACCCATTGTAATGCTGGCGATACCAATTCATCTGCGTCTCTTTCTGGCCTGAGACTAAAAAAAGAAGGACTATAAAGATTTAATCGTTCATGGCAACGCAAACCAAGACATACAAACAAGCCTAAGCCAAGCATAGTCAGGGCGGGTGTTGAGGTGGCTACACCGAGGTACATGAATCCAAGACCCCAGAGCATTCCTGATGGGTGGGGCTGAAAAGAATCGCTCGCCTCCTGAATGTACCGGGCATGCTCAATAACATCGTTGAATGATGTAGTAAAGGAGTCTTGCTCGCTGTAAGGACGAAGTTCGCTCATAGAAAAAAAATTTTAAAAATTGTCATTTTATGAACCAAAAAAACTAAAGTCAAGTCACTGTTTTTGCAAGCCGCTGTATCGTAACAAAACCAAGTAATTTGATTTTTATCTAAAAATAGCTATAACTTCAATATAAAACAAAATTGGATGAATAACATGGGAAAGTTTCTGCTATTCGTTTTGGTGATCCTGGCGCTGCTGGCATTTTGGCTTATCAGCATCTATAACACCCTCATCGGAATGATTGAGGCGATTAACAATAATAAAAAGCAAATCGATATCCAGCTAGATCGCCGTTTCAAAGTGTTTGAGTCCTTGATACAAACCGTTAACAAATACATGGACTATGAAAAAACGACATTGAAAGATGTAGTTGCCTTACGTAATCAGGCACAGGCCGCAAGAGCTTCTGGCGATGAAAAAGCGAGAATGGATGCAGAGAATCAGATTTCGCAAATCGCATCAGGAATTAATCTGGTATTTGAACAATATCCTGATCTGAAGGCCAGTCAGAACATGCTTCAGCTGCAAGAGGAAATTGTGAATACAGAAAACAAATTGTCCTATGCCAAGCAAGCCTATAATGACAGCATCGAGCGCTATTATGCCAAGAAAAAATCCTTCGTGGAGGCAATGGTGGTTAATTTCTTTTCCGATAAGCTCAATAAAGAGTTCGAGTATTGGTCCTTACCGGAAGATCAAATCAAGGCCCGTGAAGATTATACTGTCAAATTTTCAGAGTAAGCCATGCCGCTATCAGACTACCATGCTTCGGTAGGTGACTGGCGAGCCCAGTTACAGAAAAACCAGCGTAAAACGAGGATAGTCATCCTCCTTTTCATCCTGATCTATACCGGGGTAGGTTTGGTGGCGGATGTATTTGTTCTTCAGTCCACTAATCCCAATCTGACTGTGGGTCAGGCTTTTCATGCCTTGCTGACCCTTCAGGTCATTCCTTATGCAACATTGATCATGGGCGGTATCGCCGTCATTTCCTTGCTAATTACTTATGCCATGTACGACCGGATTATGTTAATGGGCACAGAATATCGGGAAATTACGCCGGAAACAGCACAGAATCTACAGGAAAAGCAGTTGTACAATGTGGTGGAAGAGATGCGCGTTTCTGCGGGACTAAAGTATATGCCCAAAGTATTTCTGATTGAAGCAAACTACATGAATGCTTTTGCCAGCGGTTACAGCGAAAAATCGGCAATGGTGGCCATTACCAGAGGTTTAATAGACAAGCTTGATCGCGCCGAATTGCAGGCGGTGATGGCGCATGAATTAAGCCACATCCGTCATCAGGACATCAAACTGACATTAATGGTTGCTGTATTGAGTAATATTTTATTGCTAGTGATTGATGTGCTTTTTTATTCAATGATTTACAAACGAGATCGCCGAAACCAGGATAATCGTCTATTGCTGATTATTATGGTTTTGCGCTGGGTGTTGCCCATATTGACTGTCGTTCTGGCATTATTTTTAAGCCGTACCAGAGAGTACATGGCCGACTCGGGGGCTGTCGAACTCATGCGTGACAATGAACCGATGGCCAGAGCATTGCTTAAAATTTCGGAAGATCATGCAGCCAATGCCGAGGAATACACACAGGAATATGGCCGAACTGCGCACGAACAGCTAAGACAGGCTTCGTATTTATTTGATCCCTCCAGTATTGATCCAGTTAAATCACTGACCAGTGCTTTTTCAACGCATCCCCTCACCGAGCAGCGTTTAGAGGCCATTGGATTTAAAAAGAAAGATAAGAGATAACGTTTAAGCGATCGCTCTCCATGCCGGGATTTAAAACCCTCTCTCTAACTCTCTCCCTGAGGGAGAGAGGACGTTAGATTTATTTTAGGAGAAATCCCCTCTCCCAAGCTGGGAGAGGGCTAGGGTGAGGGTTGATTTTAAAGTTTCCTCCTGAGAATAAGAAAAATCCTTGTCAACTAATCGGTTGAATCCTGCAGGCAATTGAATATTCTTTATTGCTTTGAGGTTCAGTAAATTGCAGCTCATTCGTATTGCTGAGCGTGATTTTCCTGTCATGATAGGAAATCCCGTCATTTTTCAATACATTAATTAAATTACCCCGTTGAAACAGCACAATGATATGTTTAATCAGAGCTCTTGATGAGCTATTGTTGAATAACCCATGATATCGGTTAATTACCTGGCTTTTATCCAGATAAGTATTAATTTCCCTCTCAATATCCTGTTCTGAATGTTCAGCCAGATGATTTCTCAAAAACTGCTGATTACTTAACACCAGCTCGATAAAATTCAGAATGTTTTCCGTTTTTACGGTGCGATAGGAAGACCAGAAGCTTAAACGTGAACTGAATTTATTTTCCAGAAAGTCAAAAAGATTGGAAAAATTATGAACGATTACTCTGGCCTGATCGGCCTTGGCCTCATAAAAATCAGCGCGATCCTTTTGTTTTTGCAATTCAACCAGGGCTTCATTCAATTTTAGTTCCAGCGCTTCAATCAGTTCCTGCTCTCTGCTCATGCTTAGTTTCAGGGACTGAAAATCATTTCTTAAATTCTCGCTCGCTCTATTAAAACTTTCTTCGTATAGCTTGAACCGCTCGAGAATGCTGCCAATTCTGCCCTGCATGTTTTCTTTGAGCAGAGATAACTCTCTACTTGCTTCCTGGGCTACTTTTGAATTATCACCTGAAAGAATTTCCCGTACATCTTTTAATTTATCATCCAGAGTGCTTTTCAGCTCTTTAATATCTTTCACATTGCGATGAAAATCGGCAAGGATAGTCGTAAAGAGATCTTCATTGGCCTTTTCAATTTTTTTTACATCTTCCAGATGTTTTTTATTGCTTGCCTTTAATTGCTGGACCAGATCCTGTGTTTCGCTAAATTGCCCCTTTACCTTGGCGATATCACTTGAAAGGCTGACTATCTGTGTCTGCTGTTGGATATTTTCCTTTGTTAACAGCTTGTTTCGGGTTTGCAGTTTTTTAACACGCTCACCATTGATATCGATCTGTCTGATAAGTTCCCCCATATGGGCGGTGATATCTCCGAGTGACTGGAAAAACTGGTGTAGGGGAGGAGCAAGTTCTTCCCGGCATTTCTCTCTGATCTTGTTTTCAAAATCTCGCAGTCGCTTATAAAATTCGATAAAGGAAAGCAAACTGCCATGTTTGGGATAAAGTAAAACGAATTCCAGCTGCTCAGCCCCTAAACCGAGCAGGGAGCTGGTCGCGTTCCACTTATATACGGGACTGTTCATTTGCTTGAGGAATTGATAAAGCCCGTCTGGAATTTCTGCTTCGTTATCTCCAAAGGTGATTTTACAGCTGCTGACCTGACCACCTGCAATTTTCCCAGTGGTATATGATGAGGAAATATGCAATTTACCGCATAGTTTATTGATGGCCTCATTCACATTCATTAATTGCAGTTGGGTGAATTTGAGCGAAGTAAATACTTCATTTTCAGACTTATCTATTTCTGAATATTGTGAGGGTAATTCGGGATTTAAGCCAAGTAATCGGGTTAAACCATATTCCTCAAAGGTTCTTGCAATATTAAACAAATAAATTCGGTCTTCTTTAGTTAGATTACTGGCATCAAAGGGCGTCCTGTGTTCATCTGTCTCATAGTTCTTAAGCTTATCAAGCCCATCATGAAGATACTGCATGCGTCGGCGCAGAAACTCCAGTTGTTCAAGGTTGTTTTGAAACACCGAATTAGTAATGAAACTGGTGCGTTTTATCAGTTTATTGTCATCGAGAGGTTCCGTAATCGACATGAAAGATTGTTTGGGATTGACGAGCGGCATCTTCTTGCTTCTCATCCATTTGGTATCATTCATCAAATCCAGCAATTCCTTCACCTGCGCATACCCAAAGAAGTCGGATAAGCGCCTCATTGCCTCTCGGTAAAAAATATGTATCACCAGACGCCTGGCTTTGTATTCTCCCTTTTCAGACATCCCTTTGAAGCCATACTGAATTGCAGACTCAAGAAAGTCTTTCTCAAGTGCCTGGCAAATAAATAAAAGCTTGAAAATGGCTATCATTTCTCGTGATAACTGATCTCTGCAATTTTGATCGATAGGGGTTTTAAGTAAGAAACCGTATTTTGGATCCCAGGATGTAATGTCTGCCATTGCTTTGGGATTATCAAAAATATCCTGGTAACGCACAAAGGATAATCCATCCTCCTCTTGGGCAAGACGATTAAGTCCTTCTGAAACTTTTGCCAGAGGTTTCAGTAATTTGAAAATACCATATTCGTTAAAGGGGACTTTTCCGGTTGCCTGGGAGGTATCTGCTCTTAACATATTCTGGGTTATTTTATAGGCAGAGATCTGCGTGGAATCTGCTCCTGCCTGTGCATCAAACAAGCGGGCAAATAACTCCATTAAATGATTATTCAAGTCATAGAGATCGCGGGTACAATGGACGGACATGGTCTGTACGCTAATTTCTCGCTGCTCGACAATTAATTGATCAATCAAATCCCCAAAATGTTTCTGTACTTCCTGGGCGAGCGTGGTACGCTGCTTCTGAGTTTTTACAAAATAATCCGCAATCGTTTTATTATAATTTTCGGTAAGACCTTCATTGTCTAAAATATTCTGAAAATAACTGGTGATAATAGTTCTGAATTTTTCAAGGCGTTCTTCATTTTCATATCCTGGCAACTGGGCTATTCCTTTCATCGCCTGGATTAAGAGCACTGTAGTGTTCCGCATGATTTGCACAGTAGCTTTGGCAAGTGCGCGATTTTCAGAGTTAATCACCTCGCGGTTTTTCAGGTAGCTGTCAAAATATTCGTGAATAGTGCGCTCAATGGAAGAGGCAAGCGTATCGGGCGGGGTCATGAGCTGGCTGCTCTCCTGCAGCATATGAATCTGGAAGATATTCCCGTCTGCGGGACTCTCATGGAGCAGACAGAACTTGTCCAGTTCGGGTTTTAGCAGGGTTCCGAGATTTAACTGCAACTCGCAGCCTTTATCCAGCAGGTTTAATTCTTTGACAGTGATTTCAAGGATGCTTGCAAAATTGAAATTTATGAATTCTCCGGCCGCCTTATTCAGGCCGCTCATTTGCATAATAAGCTTTTTTTGGTCAGATTGCGCTTTTAAAGAGGTTAAATAGCTCCCCAGAAATGTTCCGGCCATTACACCAGCCGTGCCGGCGATGACTTCACCGGAAACCACTTTGGTGCCGATCATTGTAGCCAAAAGTCCAAACATGTTCATCTCCCTAAATGCATCAATGAATGCTCTCTTCCATGAAAACGCTTAAACAATTCATCGAATTTTTCAACGTATTGTCTAAATCAGCATTGATTTGTTAACCATATAACAGGTTTGATGAAGACGTCAACGCTTGCGTTGAGAATAAAAAAAACAATTTATTACGGGAATAAGCAGCTCGATTTTATAGTGTAGCAAAGTCACTCTAATCCCTGTAGTGGGAATGAATTTTAATTTGGAGATGGCTTTAATATAAGCATATTGGGGTTATCAGATCGTAATTTCCCAATATGCTATTGATTAGGAGACTATGCAGCAGGGCCGTTCATCGTCCTCATCCGGTTGTTGAACTGTCTGGATGGTCGGTACCGGGAAAATATTGTTATAAACAATTAGAATGTCCTGCATGAAATCATTGGCGTCACTGTTTAAGGCATGCTCAGGCAAATGCCGGAAAGAGTATTTGGCTGAGATATTAGCCATCAATTGCAACCCCTCTGCATGCAAGGAGTTTCTGGGGGTTCTCGCCAGTATATCACCGGGCCGGAGTATGACCGGAAAATCTGAGTTTTCCAGAGCGAGCATATAATCTGCCAGGGCCGGAAAATCGGGTTTATTTAATCGTCCGATGACAGCATTAAAGCGGCATTCCAGAATACAATTGCTATTGTCCAGTAACTCAAGGCAGAGTTTACGTAATGCTTCAGCTTCTGGTGGTAAAGAAATCTGGGCGATTTTAGTGAGGGTCGCTTTTCTGTTAGCCTCGTTCGTGGTCAAAGATCTTTCCCATCGTTGAACGATACCTGACAGCGACAGGGGGGCAAAATGAGTAAATGGGCTGGTATTCGTTTTATTCCTGGTGTAGGTGCTAAATAGCGCCAGGGCTGTCTCGGGGCTGGTGATTTTTTCCAGGTCAGTTTTGAGCTCTAATGCACGTTTGCAGATTTGTTCATCTTCCTTGTGCTCTCTGATGAAGCGTGTGAGCTCATCCGCATAGCCTGCCAAAATGTTTGCTGCCATCTGACCTCCCTTGTGAGCTTACTCACGCAATCCGACCCCTTTTTTCAGTAATATCATATTAGCTGCAATTAATAACACGATCAAGACAAAAATAACGCACATCGATAAAGACATGCTCACCTCTTGTTTGCCAATCATGGCGCCACGTAAAGCACTGACCATATAAAGTATAGGATTTAAATGCGAAAGCTTCTGCCAGAATGTGGGCAGCATAGCTGTCGAATAGAACACGCCCCCCAGATAGGTCAGGGGAGTCAGTACAAAAGTAGGGATCAGCATGACATCGTCAAAATTTCTGGCGATCATTGCATTGGTAAAGCCAGCCAGAGAAAAGATAGCAGAAACCAGCAGCACTACAAGCAACGTCAGGGGCAGATGGTGTGGATCAATAGGCACGAAATACCAGGATACCAGGAAAACCAGAAAGGCAACGATTACACCGCGAAGCACACCGCCAATGACATATCCCAATAGCAACAGCCCATCATGCATGGGGCTGACCAGGATTTCTTCAATACTTTTCTGAAAGCGAACGGTGAACAACGAAGTTGATACATTGCCATAGGCGTTGGTAATGACTGTCATCATAATCAAACCAGGAGCGATAAACTCGGGATAGCTGACCCCTTGGATAGTTCCAATTCGCGGGCCTATTAAGGTTCCAAAAATTAGAAAGTACAATGCGGTGGTGATAACCGGAGGTAAAAATACCTGTGAGCTGATGCGAAACATACGCACTAACTCGCGTCTTACTACGGTATAAAAAGCAATCAACTGTTGATTAATGGTCATGATTGATTAAATCCAGAAAGAGTTCTTCAAGCCGATTGGTTTTATTGCGAAGGCTTTGAATTTTAATCCCATTCGCCGAAAGTTCTGCGAATACCTCATTCAGAGAGACACTGTTATTCACCCGTAGTTCAAAAGTAGTACAGTCAATCAGGCTGGTTTCAAACAGCGGCATTATGGGCAATTGTTCAATGGGTTCCTGTGTGTTAAATACAAAGGTCTGATGATTCAAGCTATTAAGCAAACTGCGCATCGAGGTGTTTTTTATAATCACCCCCTCATCAATAATTGCAATATGTTTGCAGAGCTGCTCTGCCTCTTCGAGATAATGGGTGGTCAAAATAATGGTGGTTCCTTGTGCATTGGTTTGCTTCAGAAAGTCCCACATGCTTCGCCGGATTTCAATATCAACTCCGGCGGTTGGTTCATCCAGAATGAGCACTTTCGGCTGATGCATTAAGGCTCTTGCAATCATCAGTCGGCGTTTCATACCTCCTGATAAATGCCGCACAATACTGTGGCGTTTTTCCCATATTCCTAATTGCTCAAGCAGTAAATGCGCCCGAGGTCTCGCCTTAGAGCGTGATATCCCGTAAAAGCCAGCCTGGTTAAGTAAAATCTGCTCGCAGGTTTCAAAAATATTAAGATTAAATTCCTGAGGTACCAGGCCAAGACAGGATTTGGCAAGATAGGGATGTTCATCCAAATCATAGCCATAAATGCGAATGCTGCCAGAGGATTTGGTTAGTAAGGTGGTGATAAGTCCGATAGTGGTTGATTTTCCTGCCCCATTAGCTCCCAGTAAAGCAAAGAAATCGCCTGTTTTTACAGTCAGGTCAATTCCTTTTAAGGCTTCTACTTTATTGCCGTAGATTTTACGTAATTGTCTAATTTCCAAAGCGTTCATTGCCAGGTTCCGTGAACAAATTCATTATGAAAATGTGGCCTATTGAAAAGGAAAAATAACGTTGAATGGGGCGAATAGCAAGCACTATTAACGTAATACTTACCTCGGCAGTAATGAATTAGCATCATCGCTAAATTCATCAACCTCATCGTCGGTATCATTGCTTGTTAGGCCCACATCGATATTGGCCTGCCTGATTTGCTCCATTTTGCTCATAAACTCAGGCGTGATCCATTCGGGCAGGAATTTTTTTTTTCCCCTTTTTTCTCTTCCGGTTCTTTTAAAGGAGCAGGATTCCTGGTTTTAAGTACAAAATCCAGCTCCTCTTGCATACTGGCAAAAAATTGTGGTTGCCCTGGTTTTGAGGCTAATTTCTTTAATTTTAACGGGGGTTTTGTATTGGCGGTTTCCCCTTCTTTTTTTACTGGCCGCGGAGGCACAGGCGGTGCTGGTGGCGCTTTGCGCTGGGTTGGCGGTTCAACTTCTGTTTCACTCTTTAAAACAGGTGAGAGTTTGGTCGGTAAATCTGAGCCTGTCGGCGCAGGCGAGAGGATGGGCGGCTGTTTAACCGGCGAGTTATCCACCTTGATTATCGGTTCAGGCACCAGTTGAGGTGCGGGGCTGTTTGCAATAACTTTTTGTAAATTAACTGCATGGCTGGCTTCTTCAATCATATCCCAGGCATGTTCATAGCGGGTCACTTTTTCTCTTAATGAATGCAACTCTGCCTCATTGTCATTTTTGTGCCGCTCCAGTTCTTCATTATGAGTTTGTAATGCACGTTTTTCATTAGAGAGCTTGGCTTTCTCAGCCTCCAGCTCCTGGATTTTTAACTTATAGACTTCTATTTCCAGACAATGGGCTTCTCTCTCTCTAGATATCGCCTGCATTAAATTACCAATCAGGCTGACTTTGGAATTTTTAGTATTGAATTTAATTGAGAGGGTGACGCCAATATGATGCTCTTCTTGTGTTATCTCTGCATATTTATTGGTGAATGTACCCATGTGGGCAAGAAAAATAGGGTCCTGGCTAAACAACATAACAGCGGAGTGTTTTAAAAAATTGAGAAGGTCGTCTTCGTCAAAAATATCCGGGGTTTTTACAAAACAACTTTGCAGAAATTTAAGATTTTCAAGGATCGTATCCGCATGAGTATCTTTATTCCATTTTAAGTACCGGCTCAGGTTATTGTTTCCGTATTGCTCAACTAAATCGTTAAATAACGAAATAAACTCTTTGCTTACACCCATTTCCGGCTCCCTGGATTGATGTGACAATAGTCCATCAATCCATTTAATAGCAACCGGCCAATAAATTCAACAGACTGAATTAATAATTTGTTGAGAACTTACTCGTTTTAGCCATCCGGCAATGCTTACACGGGTCTGATGGGTCAGCTCCACTTCATGAGGAAGCTCGCTTGTAAAGCAGATGAAGCGATCAGCCTGAGGTAGAACCGATACCAGGAGTTGTTCTTCCTGGTTATACACCTTCAGAGCTCCCCCATCTTCAGCCTTCCAGCCCTCATTCAGGTAATAGACGCAGGAAATACGCCTATCCTTGTTATTTTGAAATTGATCGACATGCTTTTTATAAAAAGTGCCGGGCTGATAAATGGCATAATGGGTTTCAAACTGATTCAAGCCCAGGAACAGGACATTATTTAATTCGCGGCTGATTTGATTTATTTTCTGAAAATAATAGTTTACCGCCAAATCAAATTCATCGGGGTCAAGCCAGAGAATACTATCACCTCTGATTTCCTGCTGCCGGCTAACAGAGGAATTACCTACTCGGGCTTGTCTAAAACGTTGATCAGCATCGCCGCACAAGGCATTAGTCCTAAGTTGCCTCGCATGCTCTTCACCCAGAAAGTTTTCAATAATATGAAACCCTTGATTACAAAGATTATCAATCAGATTTGAATCGACCATGAACATCCACACAAAAAAGCAGAAATCATAGTCCATTTTGTGAGAGAGAGCGAGAAGATTTAAGGTCTGACTAATAATAGTTTATCTCCCGTTAAGCAGGTTTCGTCTTTCTTTCCAGTCAGGTAAAAATTGCGTCATCAACTGTTTAAAATAATGGTTATGGCTAGCTTCGATTAAATGAACCATTTCATGCACAAAAACATATTCAATACACTCTGGCGGATGATGAATCAAATGCAGACTTAACCAGATGCGGCCCTTGCTGGTATTGCAGGAGCCCCAGCGGCTTCGCATCGCGCGTATGCCAATGAATTTGGGAAACACTTTAATGATCGGTTGCCATTTGCTTAACAGGGTATCAATTAAACTTCCCAGTTCCTGCCTATACCATTTAGTCAGTATCGTATTAAGATTTTGAGCGCTATCTAAAGTGCTTGATAAATGCAGTTGTTCGTTAACGATGCCCAGAACCCGATTGCCTGAGCTACCATCTTTCACAAGAGAGTAAACTTTTCCCAGAAATTTAATCTGATTTTCAGAAAGAGGCTGCTGAGGCGAACGTCCTGCAACCTCCTTTTGCTTCTCAATAATCCAGGACTGGCGGCTCTGTAAAAATTGCTCAATTGCGGCATCGCTCATCCTATGCGGTGCACTGACGATGATTTCACCAAGCGGCGCCTTAATTCTTAAATACAGATGTTTAATTGACTTTCTAATAATTGTCACAGGCAGTTGATTCTGTATTGTCTGCAGAGTCACTCAGTGTCCAGATAAAGAAAAAATCGATTATACTCTAACTGGCCGCTGTTCCCTATCTTTCTGCAGGAATACAGGGGCTGTCGACATATTCACCATTAATTTTGAGCACCATGTTGATACTGCGCCGATGATAACGTGACAAAATATCATACTGGGCTTTGCTCATATAACCGTAACTGTTTCCACAATAAACCAGTGAATGGGCAGACGCTGTAGGCTTGGGCTTTAAGGGCAAATCACACTCCCAGCGAAATCGACCAGGATCACAGTTTGCAAATGTTAAGGAAACTGGCAAGATGAACAAAAGGATCGCTATACTTTTTTTCATGGCAGGCTCTTTTTTATTATTGTTTGGCTTAATATCGGCGGTTGTCATTATTTCTTTAACGGGATAATTAATTTTGCAAGGAGTAGCAGCGTGACATTAACGACTAAAGATTATCTCGATTTTCTAAGGGATGGTGACTATCTCCGGGCGCTGGACTGGACGGCCTATCTCGAAAAAAAATGCGGTGTCAAAGCGGGAGGAGGCGATGATTTGCTGCCGATAGGCGTCTTTGAGTTAATTCGCTATGGATTTCGCCCTGAAGATATGAAGCATATTGAACTGCTTTATGCCGCCCAAGGCGTCAATCTTTTCAAAGGAGTTGCGGGATACGGCTGTACTAATCTTATAAGTGCCGCTCTGCAATATATGGTTTATTTCAAACACCAGCTCCTGATGTTCTATGCGACTAACGAAGACTGGGGGTCTATTGAGTTATGGGATAAAGCTGCCGTAATTAAGCATATGGAAAGAGAAAGCCCTCACTTGTCTGCAGAAGCCAACAGTATACAATTGAGTACAGAATACGAGGCGCTTGATAAAAGGGCGCAAGAACTGGAGAGAGAAGTTCAGGAGTTAAAGGGAAACAGCGAGATTCAGAAGTTAAGAGCAAATATTGAGTCACTTGAACCTTACCGTGAACTTTGTAATGAGTATGCAGACTTATTATCAAAAGCACTCGACTCCCTAAATCCTGGAAAAGAAGAAAACCCGCTTGAGCAGCAGGTTTCACCTACATCCAGGAACAGTGCTGATGAGGCTAAAGTGACAGCGGTGCGTTTTGGATTAGTTAAAATTCTGAATGAGGATTTCAGAGTCTCGATGGCCAACAAAATCAATTGGAATAAAGTAGGCTTGCAGCTTGATGAAATAAAAGCGCAACAGCCGCTTGACTGGGAATTTAATTATCTGAAAAGATTGCAACCGCCTTTTAGCCTGGGTAAAGCTATCGCTGACAAGCAAAACCAGCTTTTGTTTTTTGGCATGCACTGTTTGCAAAGTATCATTGGTTGTGATTCATCTTCTCTTCGCGCTTCATCAGAAGGACCTCAATCTTAAGAGCATTTGCTTTCTGCATCACAAGCTGCTTGATATCTGTGCATTATTGCGTATAATAGAGCAATATTTGTTCACTATTAAGGGGTGGTTATGGTTGATGTGGTTATAGTGGGTGCAGGTCCTATTGGTCTGGCTCATGCCTGGGCAATGAAGAAATTAAATCCCGAATTAAAGATTGTCATCTATGAAAAATATACGGAATACCAACGTAAACACACACTGAGTATGCAATGGCAGCATCTAGCCTCATTAATGATAGCGACGGGGACCGAAGAACATCCCAAACTAAAGCCTCTGCTTGAGCGACTCAAAAAAGATCCGCATATTCGCACTAGCGAACTTGAAAAAATATTCAAAGAGCTGGCTCTGGAGTGTGAAGAAGGATGTGAGCCTACAAGGATTATCCACGAGGCCATTACACCGGAAAATATTGAAGAAAAGATTCTCGAAGCACATCCCGAGGCCAAATTAATCCTTGGCGCGGATGGAACTCACAGCGTCGTCAGCAAACACTTTTTTGGAGAGGATAATCAGGTTAAGCAGGAATTTGATTATGTATTGCAGCTTCGTTACGAAGTCAACGGCTCACATAAGAATGAAGGAGTTGCCGCCGTCAACTTTTATCAGAATATGGCGCGGGGCGGGATGATTGCCAGCGAATATGTGGGGCATTTCGCAAAAGGCCAAACTCCTGTTACCATGCAAATGATGATTTCAAAGGAAGTCTTTGATCGTTTGAAGTCCATCGCCACCTCGCAAAAGCCTATTCATCTTAAAAACAATGCTCAGGCACAGGATATACCCCAGGATATTCGTAGTTTTCTCACCCGTTATCTCGAGCTTAAAATCGAAAAATGCCATGAAGATTCTTCTCTTATCGATTGGAACTCGGTGCGGGTTAGCGTCAATGAAGCGCCGGCGACTTATGGCAAACAAATCAGTACGCAGGTAACAAGGAAAGACGGCTCCAAAGTCCATGTTAAGCTGGCTGGTGATGCCCAATTAGGACTTTCCTATTTCAAGGGGTTAAACGCCGGAAATGAGGCGACTGCAATTTTTGTCGAGCAAATGAAAGAGCATATTCTTAATGGATTTGCTGATGAAGAGCAATTCGAGCTCAGCCTCAATCAGTATCAAACCTGGTTTACCGAAGTGTATGCCCCTAAAAAAGTCCATGAAGTGTCCCAGTACAGCCGCCGCAATATTCGTGCTCCAATGCGAATAATGGAAGCTGTGCAAAAGGTAAAGGGCATTTCATGGCAGGACGATATTGACTCATCGGAAGAGTTGCTTAATGCGTATTTTAATTTACAGCAGGCGCCTGCTCATCAGGTGAGCAGAGAAAAGCAATGGCGTAAATACCCGCATCGCAGCTATGATCCTGTCGGTTTGGGTGATTGGAAATATATTCCTATAACTCATCATTTGAAAAAGACTGTTAAACTGTTTACCGACTTTTTCAAACCTTATAAAACCTCTGCTTCATGGCATCCATTCAAACAAGACTTAAGACAACCCCTGGTTGGACTGCTGAATGTGGGAAGTGGACTGCTTAAAACGTTGGTCGGCCTGCTGAGCTTGAACCCGTGGCGATCTTTGGATGGAGTATTCAGTCTGGTCAGAGGCGCGATAGAAATTGCGACCACCCCGCTGACCTGGCTGCTCAAGCCAATTACCCGAGGCATAGCGACCTTAATCAACAAAGGTTTCTGGGGGCCTAAAAAAATCGAAGACAACACCGGCATGCGAAAGCTTGCTAAATTAGGTATTAAGGCTGTCGATGAATTCGATCAAGAATCCCTCGATCATGACCCTTCTGCCCAATCGAGTTATAACATCATAGCCCTTTGTCATGATATGCATCGCAAATATATGAAAGGCATTCGTCATCAACAAATGACGGATGTGGCGATGGATGAACATGCAGCCTATAAACAGGTAGTGGATGAGCCTGTTGTGGATCCAACCACGGCGCGCCAATATTTCTCTCTTTTCTATAACAAGCCAGAGAATAAGGCGGATAAAGCTGAATCTCCTGCGCCTAAAGAGGGCTTAACCATCTAATTAAAAAAGCCTTGAGGATGCAAAGCGGAATCAAGGCTTTTTTCTAACTTACTCCTACACTCCGACTTCGACCATGTGCTCTTGCGTAAATAAAATCAAGCAACTAACCTGCTGTCTTTGCGAACAAAGTGAAGCAATCCAGATCGATACTTGAACAGAGTAAGGAGCAGGATTGCTTCGCTAACGCTCGCAAAGACGGCTTTTTGTGCATCTGTCTAACAACGCCTGGTAAAACAGGGCAAACATCAACAATAGTCGGGTCTATATGCAGGAATGCCGCGACAAGTCGCGGCGTTAGATGGAGCGGTAATTCAGGCAGATTCAGGCAAACAGGGCAGTTGATTGTCAACAGTCCTTGTCTTGATCTTAGTCTTCTTTGCGGCTGCTTAATTTTTCTTTGATACGAGCAGCACGGCCAGCCAGATCACGCAGATAATATAATTTGGCACGACGAACATCACCGCGACGTTTGACAGTAATGCTGTCGACGATTGGGCTGTAAGTCTGGAATACACGTTCTACACCGACGTTATGAGAAATCTTACGCACGGTGAAGGCAGAGTTTAAACCACGGTTACGTTTGGCAATTACAACCCCTTCAAAGGCCTGTAAACGCTCACGAGTACCTTCTTTTACTTTTACTTGTACTAAAACGGTATCGCCTGGGCTGAAATCAGGAATATTTTTACCTTGCATTTGCTCGGCATTCAGCTGATCAATAATGTTAGTCATGAATCATCACTCCTCAAGTATGGTCTGTCGCTGCAAGCTCAGGTATATATCGATGTCCATAGCTTGCCGGTTGTTACTTCTCTCGGTTATTCCGTGAGAGCATTTATTTAAAAGCTTTTTAATGCTGCAAGCAGAATGCTGCAGTAGAAAAATGCTCCATTTTTTAGCAGGAATCACTGTGTTCATTTTGAAACTCACTCAGTAATTCTCTGTCCAAATCGTTCAAATCAATTTTTTCTAATAATTCCGGTCTTTTTAACCAGGTATTTCCTAAAGAGGCCTTACGTCGCCAACGTTCTATTTCCCGATGATTACCGTTTAGCAAAACGTCTGGAACTTTCTGTCCGTTAACCAGCGCTGGGCGGGTATAATGCGGACAGTCCAGCAAGCCATTCATAAATGAATCCTGCTCTGCAGAGCCCGCATGCCCCAAGCTGCCGGGCAACAAACGCAAAATTGCATCAATGAAAATCATTGCGGCTAATTCTCCGCCGCTCATTACGAAATCGCCAACCGTCCATTCTTCATCGACGTGTTGCTGGATAATTCGCTCGTCTATCCCTTCATACCGACCTGCGATAAAAAGCAGGGGGGTCTTATCCTGGGCAATTCTAATCAGGTCATTCTGTTTAATCTGTCTGCCCTGCGGGCTCAAATAAATAGTACGGCATCCTGAAGGCAGAGCCGCTTTGGCATGCTCTATTGCAGCATGCAGGGGCTCATACATCATAACCATTCCAGGACCGCCACCGTAAGGCTTGTCATCAATCTGACGATAAGGCCTTTTTGCCCAATCACGTGGCGTCCAGTATTCAATCCGGGCAAGGCCCTGTTCAAGCGCTCGTCCTGTTACACCATAGCTCAAACTGTTAAAAATTTCCGGAATGAGACTAATCACACCAAGATGTAACATTAAAAATCCGCGTCCCAATCAACCAGAATCTGTTGCTGGCTTAAATCGACCTTTATAACGTAATGACCAGGTAAATAGGGAATCAGATGACGTCGTTCACCATTCACAATCAGGACATCGTTTGAGCCAGTCGCAATCACCTCGGTGACTGTACCCAATAGCTCATTGGATTGATTGATAACTTTCAGCCCAACAAGCTGGTGCCAGTAAAACTCATCTGGCTCTAGCACGGGTAATTGCTTGCTGCTTATCGCAATCTCCACATTGGTCAGTTTGGCCGCTTCTTCTCGCTCATTGTAACCTTTTACTCTTACGAGAATGTGTTTATCGCTGAGTTCAACCTGTAACAGCTCAACAGGTTGCCACTGTTTGGCGATAGAAATATGCCAGTCTGCATAATCAAGAATATTATTACGGGGTTCAGTAAAGGAATGTACCGTAATAAGGCCTTTTATACCATGAACTCGACCAAAACGACCTACGATTATCCAATCAGTTAAATCACTCACATTATTCAGCGTTAGCAGCTTTCTTATGTTCTTTAACAAGAGCGCTTACGCGATCGGATAATTGTGCACCCACGTTTAACCAATGCGTTAATTTATCCATTTCGATATGGAGACGAATGTCTTGTCCCTGAGCGACCGGGTTAAAATAACCAATGCGTTCAATGTAATTTCCATCACGACGTTTGCGGCTGTCTGTAACAACCATGTGATAAAATGGACGCTTTTTAGCGCCAGCTCTTGATAAACGTATAACGACCATTATTTTCCTCTTCTAAGAGTGGTTACGTAAAAATGCCGTGTATTGTACGAAAATTCACACGACATGTGAAGTCATTCTGACAATTATTTGAAATCATCGGGTAAAATACCCTTCATTCCAGTAAGGCCACCCAAGCCGCGCATCATTTGTTTTAAGGCACCCGGCTTGGAAATTTTCTTCATCATCTTCTGCATTTGCTCATATTGTTTCAATAAGCGGTTAACATCCTGAATCTGTGTGCCTGAACCCTCTGCAATGCGCTTCTTGCGGGAGCCAATGATAATCTTGGGCAGACGTCGTTCTTTTTTCGTCATCGAATTAATAATAGCAATTGTTTTTGCCAATGCTTTATCATTCACTTGCGACATGGCCTGTTGCGGCAGCTGGCTCATACCGGGCAGTTTGCTCATCATACTGCTGATGCCGCCCATATTATTCATTTGCAATAACTGCTGCTTGAAATCTTCCAGGTCAAAGCCCTTTCCTTTTTTCAGCTTCTGTGCCAGTTTCTCACTGCTTTTTTTATCCGCCTTACGCTCAACTTCTTCAATCAGCGTCAGAATATCGCCCATCCCCAAAATTCGGGACGCGACACGGTCAGGATAGAATGGTTCAAGGGCATCAATTTTTTCGCCGGTTCCCATGAACTTAATGGGTTGACCAGTGATTTCCTTCACGGATAAAGCCGCTCCTCCACGGGCATCACCATCGGTTTTGGTGAGAATAATACCTGTTAAGGGCAGGGCATCATGAAAGGCCTTGGCGGTATTGGCTGCATCTTGTCCAGTCATGCTGTCGACGACAAACAGAGTTTCCACGGGTTTGACCGCCTGATGCAAGGCTTTGATTTCGTCCATCATGTCCTGATCGATATGCAGACGGCCTGCAGTATCGAAAATAACGACATCCATATATTGCTTTTTAGCATTATCGAGTGCGCGCTGGGCAATATCGAGCGGGTTTTCATGCGCCTGCGCCGGAAAAAATGCAATATCAAGCTGCTCGGCGAGCAATTGCAACTGTTCGATGGCCGCAGGTCTGTAGACGTCCACGCTCACCAGCATGACTTTTTTGTTCTCTTGCTCTTTTAAATAGCGTGCTAGCTTGGCTGAAGTGGTCGTTTTACCGGAACCCTGCAAACCAGCCATAAGAAAAATAGCAGGCGGTTGCGTTTTAAAATTCAGTTCTGAGCGCTCACTGCCCAGAATGACAATCAATTCATCATGAATGATTTTGATCAGTGCCTGCTCGGGCTTGAGTTTATCATCGACTGCCTGACCAAGCGTTTTTTCCCTGACTTTCTCTATAAATTGCTTAACAACAGGTAAAGCAACATCCGCTTCAAGTAAGGACATGCGCACTTCACGAAGTGCCTGCTGTGTATTCTCTTCGGTAAAATGACTTTGCCCAGTTAGCGTTTTGAACGCCTGGTTCAACCGTTTGGTTAAATTATCAAACATGGAATGTCTGCCTGATTTCAAAAATAATCATAGTACCACAGGTGTTTCTCTCTGTGTAATCTTTACTTTATAAAGAGTATAATTCGGTTTGTTATTTAACCGGATAAGGAATCCAAGTGCAGTTTTCACTGGCCACGCTGTCGATTATTCTCTTTATTCTGATCCTGCTTTCCGCCTTTTTTTCGGGAACGGAGATAGGTATCATGTCGATTAATCGGTATCGACTGAAGCATTGGGTTAAAACGAATCACCATCAGGCTGTTCGGGTTTCCAGGTTGCTGCAACGGCCTGATAGATTGCTGGGAGTAATATTAATAGGTAATACCTTTGCCAATATTTCGGCCTCGATGATTGCCACTCTGATAGGTCAGCGGCTGTACGGAAATGCCGGAGTCGCCTTGGCGACTCTTGTGCTCACTTTAATTATCCTGGTTTTGGCGGAAATGGTTCCCAAGACGCTGGCGGCATTGCATCCCCAGCAGGTAGCGTTTCGCTCCTCTTTGCCACTGCTCCTTTTACAAAAAATTCTGGCGCCCCTGGTTTATCTGATTAGCACTATCACTAATTGGATTTTACGCCTGTTTGGTATCTCTCTGGACAAAGCTCAGCGAGAAGCGTTAAGCGCTGAGGAGTTGCGTTCTGTCGTTAATGAAGCTGGCGGTTTATTGCCCGCCGAGCATCAGGGAATGCTGATTAGTTTACTGGATCTTGAAGAAGCGACCGTTGAAGACATCATGATACCCAAGGCTGATGTGATTGGTATTGATTTGGAGCAGCCCTGGCACCAGATTCTTGATGAGCTGGAAACGGCTCAGCATACCCGCCTGCCTCTGTTTCGTCACAGCATTGATGATTTGCTTGGCATGGTACACGTGCGCAATGTCTTAAATCTTGTTCTTGAAGAAAGGCTGGACAAGGACAGTCTATTGAAAATTGCAGACGCCCCTTATTTTGTTCCCGAGGCCACGCCATTAAATGTGCAGCTTTTGAATTTTCGCAAGGAAAAGAAGCGCAGTTGTTTCGTGGTGGACGAATATGGCGATTTGCAGGGGCTGGTTACAATTGAAGATATTCTCGAAGAAGTGATTGGTGAATTTACAACGGACATCGCCGCCCTGAGTAAAGACATTGTGCAGGAAAATGAAGAGACAATTATTGTCGACGCCAGCATCACTCTCAGGCATTTGAAACGCGGTTTAGGCTGGCAATTACCCATGATTGGGCCGCGCACACTCAGTGGACTTATTATTGAGCATTTGGGTTATATTCCAACAGCTGATAGTTGCGTGCAAATTGAAGATTTTCAAATCGAGATCCTCAGGGTGGGTGATAATATGGTTAAAACGGCAAGGATAAGAAAAGTAAACAGGAACGAGCCAAGTCAAAGTTAAACCTTGAAGCATTGAGCATCAGGATTTAACTCTGTCTCTGCGTTTGCTGTTGATTAGCAAATAAATGCCGGGCAGCACAAAGAGTGTAAACAAAGTGCCGATTGCCAGACCACTGACTAACACTGTTCCAATCGCATGTCGTGACTCAGCGCCCGCATCCTGGGATAGCAGTAAGGGAATTGCACCAAAAATCATCGCCCCCGTAGTCATTAATATAGGGCGCAGGCGAAGTGAACAAGCCTGCCTCACGGCTTCACTGGCAGCAAGTCCTTTCGCACGAAGCTGGTTGGCGAACTCAACAATCAAAATACCATGCTTGCTAATCAGTCCGATTAAAGTGATTAAACCCACCTGTGAATAGACATTCAGGGATTGTCCGGAGAAATAGGTAGCCGCTAAGGCCCCTGAACAGGCTAAGGGTACGGTAAATAGAATAATAAGCGGGTCAATAAAATTTTCAAATTGGATCGACAAGATGGCATAAATAAACAAAATCGATAAAAGTAACAGGAACAGCATGGTATGGGACGATTCGTTATAAGCTTTTGCGGCACCGCTCCAGGTCAGTTTGTATTGAGAGGGTAATTCAGTTTTGGATAATTTCCATAACTGCTTCATTGCTTTATCAATAGATTCTTTGGCAGGAAACTGAACATGCAGGGTGGTAGAGCGCATTTGCTTATAGTGCTCGAGGGTGGCTGGTTGGGATTTAGCATTCATAGCAGTAAAGGCTCCCAGCGAAACCCGCTTGCCCTCCGGTGTAGTTAGATAAAGCTCGTTTAAGGTCCAGGGAGCGCTATTGCCTTTAACCGTTAAATTATAAAGCACACTATCTTTTTGAAAAGTGAGTGATTTATCGGCACTGAAAAATACTTCAATGGTTTTGGCCACCTGGGCGGGAGTTAATCCCAGTTTGCTCAAGGCATTATTATCCAGTTCAATGGAGTAGCCGAGAGTATCCAGACGTAAATCATAACTGGCGGATTCAAATTGTCCGCTGCTGTCGAGCACCGCTTTTAATTTTTCAACATGATCAAATAAATCACGAAAGCTGTCGGGTGTTGAAATAATGAGAGAAAGTTCAGCTCCCTGACCTGCATCATCAATTCCCGGCAAACCAGTATTCCAGCTCCACACGGAAGGATCCACTGAGGGAATGTCTTTAAACTGCGGACGCAGATGCTCAACAATCTGTTCTGCCGACTGTGATCTCTGAGAATGAGGTTTCAGCGGGAGTAAAATACTCGCGCCCCAATCACCCATAAAAGTTAATTTGTAATCCGATTCCTTGATGGAGTTAGTAGTTTTTTCAAACGCACTCACTTTTTTATCCAGATCATCTAAGGATTCACTGCTAAGAGGCGGCGTATAAATACCAACCAGGCCGCGATCTTCCTTGGGAGCGGTTTCTGCAGGAGTATTATAATACAGCAGAAAGCAAATGCTGATGGTGAGGATTGAGGCCAGTACTGCAAACCAGCGCTTGCTGAGGACACGCGTAAGCGCATGGTTGTACCGCTTTGTCAGGTTTTCCAACAGTGTGTCAATTTGAGGCCAACGGGGCGTTGCATGGTTATCTAAAAATTTTGCACACATAAGCGGTGATAAGGTAAGAGCCACCATTCCGGAAACAAAAACGCTGCCGGCCAAAGCCACCGCGAATTCTACAAATAACTGCCCCAGCATCCCATCAATGAAGGCGAAAGGCATATAAACGCTGGCAAGGGTAAAGGTCATCGCTATAATGGCAAAGCCAATTTCTTTGGCACCCAGTATCGCCGCATTCAATGCGGTTTCACCTTTTTCGATGTGACGCCAGATGTTTTCCAGAACAATGATAGCATCATCAACTACCAGGCCTATCGCAAGCACCATCGCAAGCAGCGTCATTAAGTTGATGGAGAAACCGAATAGCTTTAGAAAAATCATAGCGCCGAGCAATGAAATGGGAATGGTTACCAGAGGAATGAGTGTGGCACGCCAGTTTCTCAGGAAAAGAAAAACAATAATGAGCACCAAAATGACTGCTTCAAGAATTGCGGATTGAATATTATGCAAAGAGGCATTAATGAATTGCGATTGATCCAGAATAATACTGGCATGGATTGAAGAGGGAAGGCTTTGCTGGACCGCCTGCAGGGTCGCTCGAACTTGCCTGGAAACCTCAATTGGGTTGGCGTCATTCGCGCGGTTAATGGATAATACGATCCCTGAATGGCCATTGACGCGCACTCGAAACTGACTGTTATCGCTTATCAATTGAACATCGGCAATTGATTTTAAAAAAACAGGATGTTTTTTATCTGCTTTAATGAGCAGGTTTTCATAATCCTCCACAGATTTTAGGTCGGAGTTTAAGGTGCTCGGGATTTTGTTTTGATAATTCCCTGCCGGCAATGAAACACGGCTTCGCTCAAGGGCGCTCATTACCTCATCTACATTGATGCCAAACGCGTATAATTTCTTGGGATCAAGGCTGATGTTATAAGTGTAAGGCTGTCCCCAAACTCTCACTGATGAAACACCTGGAACACTGCGAAATTCATTTTTTAAGCGGAGATTGGCAAAATGAGTCAGGTCAGCGAAGGCTAAAGTCCTGGATTCAATCGCGATCCCAATAAATGGCAGACCAGTATTCTGGCGCTGACGCTCGATGCGGGGGGATTTTACTTCGGCGGGTAAGTAGGATTTTGCCAGACCTACCGCGTCCTGGGTGGCGCTTAATGCTCTGTCCATCGGAGTGCCGGTGCGAAAGCTCAGAGTGATTTCAGAAGAGCCGCTTTGTGATTGAGAGGTGATGGTCTCCAGACCTTCAATCCCTGATAAATTATCTTCAAGTATATTGGTAACAGCGGTTTCAACCAAATCCGGACTCGCGTTGGGGTAATTGGTACTAACACTGATCGTTGGAAAGGTGATGTCAGGATATTCTCTGAGTGAGAGCGACTGAATGCACAGTAACCCCACTACCACGACGAGTGCATTAAGAATAATGGTTATGACCGGATGTTTAATGAAATAACTGGTGATTTTCATAATGAGGCATTTTTTGTTGGCTGTGGTTTGAATTCACTGACTGACATTCCTGGATATAGACGTTCTTGCCCTTTAATAATCAGTTTTTGCCCCTCTTGCAAGCCTTCAGTAATTTCTACAGTCGATTTATCTTTGAGCCCCGTTTTAATCGATGCCAGTTTGACTTTTCCATCATCAAGAATGTAGACGAAAGGAGCGCCATTTCTGAGAAAAATGGCGGATGAGGGTACCACTATTACATTTTTCTGTTCGCGTACAAGCAAATCGAGTTCCACGGTTGAACCAATCAGGCATTCCTTACAAACAATGTCGATATCGGCAGGGCACATGTGCGTTTCTTCATCCAGCATTGCTTGTACATGGGAAAGCTTATAATTCCGGTTCAATAATTTCACGGTTTGCCCCACCCTTATTGTCGGGAGAGTGCTGCAAGGCAGGTCGATATCGACGGCCAGCGATTTGGGATCATAGATAGTAACGATCGCATCTCCCTGGGTGACCTGCATGCCTTCACGTTTTTTGTAGACACCAACCACACCATCAAAAGGCGCATAAAAACGCAGGTTATCCAAATCAAGCTTTGCCTGAGCTAATTCTTTCTGCGCGGCCAGCCAGATTTGTTTTTGTTCATCTGCCTCTTTCGGGCTGACATAGCCTTTTTTAATCAAAGCGGGATCCGCAAGGCGCTGATATTGCTGACGAGCTATTTGCTCAGCAGTTTCTGATAATTGCAGGGATTTTTCATTATCGGGATTATCGATTTTGGCAATTAATCCATTTTTGGAAATTGTTTCGCCAGGGTTAGCCATGATATCGAGAATTCCGCTGCCTTTTGCGGTTAACACCGCAACGTGCTTGGGACGAATAGTACCTAGCAGATGAATAGTTTCCTGAATATCGGCTTTTTTTAATGTCAGTGTTTCAACTACTTTTACCGGGTTGCTATTGTCCTTGGCGGAGCTTGTATGAAAAAGCCAGTAGGCAACAATCACAAGAGGCAATATCACAAAAAGGATGTGTTTTTTGGTTAATCGAATTGGCTTAACTCTAAAATTCGCCATAATCAGACTCTCTAATCATTGGTAATATCTGAGCGAGGATGGATTATCCTAACACAACTACGGTAGAGATTGGACAACTTATTGATTAAGGTATTTTAATGAGATTCAACTGACTCTTTCAGCACTTCAACCGGTGCTGTAAATAAATACCCGCCATTACGAATCGTTTTTATCAACGCGGGCTTTTTGGCATCCAGTTCAATTTTCTGCCTTAAACGGCTAATTTGAACGTCAATGCGGCGATCGAATGGGTGGAGATCGGAGTGTTTGGTTATCTGTAACAAAAACTCTCGTCCCAGGACTTGCTGCGGCTGTCGAACGAATGCATGCAGCAGGTCATACTCACCCGCGCTTAGCAGGAGCTCATGGTGATCATTGCTAAAAACCTGTCGAGATGCCGGGTAAAGACGCCATTCTGAAAAAAGTAATACTTCTTTCTCAGCTTCTGCATTTTGAGTTGCCCTTGCGACTCTTCGACTAATGGCTCCGATACGAGCGTGCAATTCGCGCGGATGAATTGGTTTAACCAGAAAATCATCAGCTCCGGCTTCAAGCATGTTTACACACAGTTGTTCATTGATTTGATTGCTGATAACAATTAGCGGCACATTGAAACGTTCATAGATCTGATGAATTTTTGCCGGGTTTGCTTCAAGCAGTGTGGCCGAAATAAGCAAGGCGACAGGCTCTTCACAAGTTGTTTCAAGTTCTGACAAGCTCTTGATTGAGACAATATTAAAATTAAATTTATTAAAATAATCAGCCATTTGGCTTTCCGGAAGCGCATCGTCAATGAAAAGCAGGGGTTTGCGATGCATGGGCATAAATAAAACTCCATTAATTTTTAATAGACAGTATTTTCACAATTATATACCTATTACACTTTAATTTCATCGCGTGTGAAGGGGATATCCGCCTCCATTTTCTGATGAAAATTGTTATTGTTCAGTGCCTTGGGACTAAGCTACAATCAAATAATAAGAGACGGACAAGGTGTGATCTCCCAAGCTGGAAAGAATCAGGGACACTGCTATTAATTTAAGGGAATTTTGTCATTCCCGCGAATGCGGGAATCCATGCCTCAGTTGGCATTATAGTAGCTCAGAGATGGATCCCCGCCTTCGCGGGGATGACAGTTTAATATAGGTGAGTGACAAGGTTACAGTTTAGCAATACTTTCAGAGGGGAGGCAGGAGGTAAGGGATGACAGAAACCATGCATGTACCGTTACCTTGGTTGATTGATGAAAATTGCCGATTAAAGGCTGAATTAAAATATGCGATTAAAATTAACGAGGCGAAGCTAAAGCCTTTGCTGGAATCGTCGCCGACCCCGTCCTACAAAACGAGCAGTATTGTTGAGTATTGCCATGAGTTAATTGAACTGTATGAGAAATTATCCCGTCTGAACTCCTCTGAGGCTAATCCCGTATGGGAGTCGCCGCTTTTGTTTGAAACAATTTACTCACAATGTATTGCCAGAATTGAAAAATGCCGCATGAAATGGAGGCAGTGCAGTACTGATGAAAACGAAGCCCGCAGCGTTGATAGCTTATTATTTTATTACAGGAACCTGATGGCCCTGGTCCTTGACCATGATCCTAAGGCTAATTGCGGCGATAATGAACTGCTGGCTCCTTTACTGAAAAAAATAATACAGGCGAAATCAGCCAGTGAATGGCTGAGTGCAATTATTCATTTCGCCAATCGCTTTAATGACAAGGTCAACATGGCGAAAGAGCAGTTTTTGCATTTAAATGAACGCGATTGTCTGGGTTTTTATCAGCAATTGACCGAGCCTGAATATGTCGAACTGGTCAATGCCCTGTTTTTTTATAAAACGCAACCGGGATTGCTATACGGCAATCGATTGAGTACTGAAAAAGAAATTGAAGTTAAAAATACGCTCTGTCAGTTACATTATTTTATCGAGGTCATCCATCAAACGATTTTGCATAATCTAAAACAGCGTGGCTATAATCCAGTTCAGGATTATCTTTTTCATGGAGATGAATTACCTCCCGGGATTTGCGTTGAAATAAATGAGATGACAAGAGAAATTATCAAATCCGCCCTCCAGCAATGCGAAATGCCCAATTTCCTGTCCACCAATGATCTTATCCATCAGGGCCTTAATGATTTGTTTCGCGCGTATAAATACTGGTTTAATCCCAATCGCCTGATTGACGCCGCTATGTACCTGCAAAGCCAGTTGGTCTCTCCTGTATCAGAACCGGAGGGCAATGAATTTTTGCAGCAAATGGTTATTCTTTATCAACAGCTAAGCACAGAGCAATGTATCGACCTGTATGGTTATTTTTCAAATAAAGATACACGCTATTTGCTTAGAACTTTACAGGCAGCGGCGCAGGGCCAGATCATTCGTGATGTGGAGTTGCTCAGGGAGAATGAGCGGTTAGCAGTCATTCGTGTTTACCAGGTTATGGAGGACTTGATGGCCGCTTTACTATGCGAATTAAAAAATCGCCATATTCTAATGGCCGCCTATCCTGATTTCAGACAAGATACAGTTGTAAAGCCAGGGAGACGAAATCTGCAGGCTCTAAGCCGTATTCTGACGCTTTATTCGTCACCAGAGATGAATCAGAATTCGAGACTGGAGACATTATTTAAGTCCCTGGAAAAACTTCAGCAGGGATAGACAAGCCCTCCGCGGGCTACGTCACCCCATTCATGAGGATGAGTTAGAAATCTTTGGCATCTCTTTAAACGCTGGCGGAGTTTGCGGATAACCTGACAATTGTTTCTGATAAAAATTAAGCAATTGTTCAAGCAGTTTTTGTCTCGGTGAGTGTTTTGCGAAAGCCGACTGAGCCTCATCAGTCCATTCCCCGGTTTTTAAATTCAGGATCACCGTAATATAGGTTTCATTATCGGGATAAAGAGCAAGCAGCCAATCGCCATCCAATATTCCATAAAGCTTCATTGCATCGATAAGGGGCCAGCGATCGGGACGAATTTCCAGCTCATCGGTTTGGGGATTCACCCAGAAAAGCAGTTTGCCATATTCGACTGCTTTTTCATTACTTAGGGCTGAGTTGGGTAGAAATCCGCTTTCAAGCATCACTGGTCGGCTTTGTTCATTCAAATGGGTTTGTGTTTTTAAAAAACCTGCCAGTGATACGCCGTCAGATAATGGGGTTGGGTGAATTTTAAGATAGGAGTAGACAGTGGGGGCGATGTCCATTAATACCACACGGTCCTGCACAGTTTTTACCTGGCTAACGGTTGCCCCCTGCTGAAAACTTACCATGCCCAGCACACAGAAAAACTGGTCCGGACTTAATAAATCGGAGCCATGTCCGGCGCTGCGTTGTAATTCAGTAGCGGTTTTTTGAGGGAAATAGGACTCGAGACGACTTGAGCCGCTGCCCTGATACAGCTTAGGATCGATTTCCCTGGACCCTTTTTTATACAATACTTCGCCATGATCACTTAATAAAATAATAAGACTGTTATCAGTGATAGCGGTTTTTTCCAGAAAATCAAACAATGTCTTAACTTGCTGATCGACTTTATGCAGTGCTGCATAATAAAGTCCCTCCCGCTCTTCGAGACTGTATTCATTTTTAACTTGGGCTGCAGAAGAGGCTGCCCAGGCATAGGGCCAATGAGGTAAGGTAAAATGTACGGCTAAAAAAACAGGTTTTTTCCTGTTTAGCTCAAGAACAGAGTGCTGCAATTCTTTATTGAAGGTCTCAGGGTAATAGGAAAAATGACCGGCGCGATTCATGTAGTTGTAAGGAAGCAGCCAGCGGCTAAGGCGAAAATTAATTAAAAAATTGCTGAGTGGAAAATCATAAAATGAGCCGAGCAGTACATCATTAGCGCCAATTTTAGGGCCGACTATTTTTTGAAAACCAAACTCTTCTCCCAGATTATTGAATCGTCTGTCGTCTGTGGCAAAAATGGTTTGATATCCTGCCTTCTTTAGAGTCCATGCAAAGCTTGCGGCACTGTCAATTTCTTTCTTTGAGATAAGATTTTCTCTGGCGCGATGATGAAGTGGATGCAGGCCGGTTAGGATACTTGCCCAGGCAGAGTAAGTTCGTGCCAGAGGACTGACCGTGTTGGTAAAATGCACACTATTGGCAAGAAATTGAGCGATGAACGGGGTATGTGCCTTGCTAACCTGGCTCGGGCTTAAAGAATCCACGCCGATGATGATAACATTTGGCGATGCCCCTGCGATAAAATGTGTCTCTTTTTTTGACCAGGGCAGGAATAGAATAATGATTAATAATATTAAGCTGATGCTCACTTTTGTATTTAGCAAACAGAATCGATAAAGGCTAATCAGACCTGCCAGCAATAATAAGCCAAGTGAGATCAGAAGGGCAGCAGTAATCAGAAAGGGTGGAAGTCCCGGAACAAACAATTTGCTAAAGGCGCTTAAGGGAAAAAAGTGGCAGTTAAGGCTTAGAATGGCAATCAGAGAAATTATTAGGATAGTAAGAATACGCCGGTCCAGGTGCTTTTGGGAAATGGGTATCGGTGTAATTCCCCATAATAAGAAAACCTGAATCAGGGTCAGGAGAACGTGCAGGATAATTTGCAGCAAAAAGGCGGCAATTAACTCCCCATACACTTTCCAGGGCAAGGTTACCGCGTGGATAAAGCTGGCGCTTAAGGAGAAACTGTAAATTAATTGAAATAAGAGAAATAACAGGTTAAATCCTGCAAAGCTATAAATGCCCTGTTTTATAATCTGCCTAAAACGCGTTACCATCCGATGAGTAGAATATTAGTTAACCTAATGGCATTCTGAGCTTGATAGGCTGGAATAGCAAGTAATCTTAACCGGCCTGATTTCCAACGGTTGTATTCAAATGCCAGTTGTAAACATAATTGTCAATGGTATTAACATGCTTTAACTGATGTTTGAGAGGCTCTTTGGCAAACTGCCTGATATGATTGATTACATTTTGTTTGGTTTCGCCAAAATCCTCACTAAACCAATCGTATATTTTGGAAACGACCAATTCCCCCTCAATAACCTGCACGCCTCGCAGAGAATTGACATAATCAAAGGCTGCCAGATTTAATTGCTGTTCCAGTTTTTCGCCGGTATAAACCTCTTTCCCCAGGTTAGGAGCACCAATTGCGCCATTATTTAAGGCATAATGACTACGGGAGTCATTCCATATAGGGCGAATGATACGATTTTGGATTTCGTCCAGAGACAATGAAATATTATTGACAGTAATCAGCTTGGCTCCCCAGGGCCCAATACTGAATAAACCGGGTGAAATATTGATTTCATCAATGCTGTTTACCGGGAAATAACTGGCAACAGTATGCACGGTTATTGCGTTATACACATTGATCCAGTAAGCGAGTTGCTCTGCTCGATTGTACTCGCTGATATTAATGCCTGACATTCGCTCAATGTATTTTTTTAAAAGCTGACGATCGGTTTCCCTGACATTAGGATAATCAATCAGATTGATTCCCTCTTCATTTGTAATGAGATGTTTTTGCAGAAATTCCTGCCATTCTGAATGTTGAATAACTGCTTTAGACAGTGGATTGTTAACTTCCCAAATAGGCCATAAACTTTTGTTAAAAGAGGCAAAGATATTACCTGTTATAAAAAGCAATAAAAAAAGAACTGAAATTCTAAGGCTTTTACTCATTCACAAGGGCTCGATTACGTAGTGCATTACCAATGGTAGTGACATCCAGGAACTCCAGCTCACCGCCAGAGGGGATCCCTCGTGCCAGCTGACTGATGCGAATGCTGCAGTCACTAAACAATTCGCGAATAAAATGGGTGGTGGTTTGAGCTTCAACGGATGGACTTAGGGCAAGGATAATTTCCTCAATCTGCTCTGACAGAGCCAGATGGCGTAAGCGCGGCAAACCGATGTCCTCAGGACCCAATCCATCGAGTGGAGAAATTTTACCCATGAGTACAAAATACTTTCCCTTATATACTCTGCTCTGTTCAATTGCAGCCACATCAGCAGGTGTTTCAACGACACATAAGACAGACTGCTCACGGGTGTTATCCTGGCATAATGAACATAATTCGGTTTCTGTATAGTTGTGACAACGTTCGCAATGCCTGATTTGCTGCATGGCTTGCTCCAGACAGGCAGCAAGATGCAGGCCGCGTTGACGCTGGTGTTGCAGCAGGTGGAAAACCATGCGCTGGGCAGATTTTGGACCCACCCCTGGTAAACAGCGCAGTGCCTCGACAAGCCTGGTCAACGCATTCATAAAACTTATTATTCCTTGTCTTCTTCTTTCATGAAATCTGTTGGAATATTCAGTCCGGCAGTCAGTTGGCTGATTTCATCTTTAGATGCTTTTTCAACTTTACGATTGGCATCATTAATTGCCGCTGCAATTAAATCTTCCAGCATGCTAACTTCTTCATCCAGCAGTGAAGGATTAATTTTGACTTCGACCGCGTCATGGTTGCCTTTCATTTTAATACGCACCAGGCCGCCGCCAGATTCGCCGAGTACAGTGAGCAAATTCAATTTCTGTTGTGCTTCCTGCATTTTTTGTTGCATTTTTTGGGCTTCTTTCATTAGATTGCCAAGATTTTGATTAATATCCATGTGTAGCTACCTCATTTAAGTTAATTAACTAATTATAATGTATCTTTGTTAGGTACAATAGAATTTTTGACGATCTCTCCGGAAAACTCCTGAATTAACTGTTGTAAAAAAGGGTCTTCCTCCAGGTGTTTCTCTGCTTCCTGCATGTTTTTTGTTTGCTCTATTTGTTTAACCTGCGCAGGTGAACTTTCTATGGTTTCCTGAACGCTCAGATTAATACGGATATTGGTTTTATAAAATGCAGACAGAGTTTGTTCTATGCGTTGTGTAATCCCGGGCGAAAACAGGGAGTGGTGTCCCTTGGCGACTTGCAAAAAAATATCCTTGTCGCTGCGTTTAATAAATTCAGCATTTTCTACGGCAGTCAGGGCTAGTCCGCTCAATTTTAACTGGGGAATAATTTGTGCCCAGTTTTCCTCAATGATAACCGGAGCTGTACTAATCGCAACCTCCGGAACTTCTGAAGGTAAAGACATGGCCTTAACGGGTGTTTCATCTAAATGCCTGACAACGTTCTGCGGCGGCCTCGTAACATCGTCAGATGGTCCTGGTTCATCTCGGACAATTTCCTCTGTTACAGCAAAAGCCTTAGGCGGCTCTGGTGCTTTGGAAAGGGGAGCAGACTCTAATTGCACACCTGTAAGCGGAGGGATGACGGATGTGGTCACCGGCTTGAAACTGAGCATGCGGAGCAGAGTCATTTCAAAACCGATTAAAAGGCTGGGAGCCAAGTGGATCTCATCAATGCCTTTAAGGGCAATCTGATAAAACAATTGCACATCTGCTGGTGTAACCTGAGTTGACAGGCTTTGTGTCTCAACTGAAAAGTCAAGTAAGGGATGAGAACCAGGTAAAGCCTGACTGACAGAAATCTGGTGAAGGTGATTGATCAGTTCTTCAAGAACAAAAATGAAATGACCACCCTCGGCAGCAATCTGACGGCTTGTGTTAATAATTCTTCCTGCATCTTCAGCAAGCAGTGCTTGCAGCAGAATCATGGCATAATCTTTTTTTGTATGTCCTAAAAGGCTTTTCGCAATTTCAGCGGTCAAATGATTATCAGCAGTGGCAATAGCCTGGTCAAGTATACTAAGTGCATCCCGCATGCTGCCTTTAGCCGCTCGCGCAATAATCTCAAGAGCCTGATGTTCAAAACTGTAGTTTTCTTCTTTGAGAATAAGCTCCATCTGACTAATGATAACCGCAGGCTGCAATGGTTTAAGATTGAATTGTAAACAACGAGATAGAACAGTTGCAGGCAGCTTCTGCGGATCTGTCGTCGCTAACAAAAACTTAACATGTGCAGGGGGTTCTTCCAGTGTTTTGAGTAAGGCATTAAAACTATGCTGCGAAAGCATATGAACTTCGTCGATCAGATAGATCTTGTAGCGGCCTGTCGTTGTCGCATATTGTACATTTTCCAGAAGTTCACGAGTGTCTTCAACACGTGTTTTTGATGCACCGTCTATTTCAATCAAATCGATAAACCGGCCCTGTTCAATGGCGAGGCATGTATCACAGGACAGGCAGGGTTCGGCACTGACACCGAGTTCACAATTAAGTGCTTTGGCCATTAAGCGCGCGATACTGGTCTTTCCAACGCCGCGGGTTCCAGTGAAAAGATAAGCATGATGAATACGTTGCAGGGCCAGTGATTTGCTAATGGCTTTATTGATATGTTCTTGGCCAACCAGTTGCGAGAAAGAACGTGGTCGCCATTTACGCGCCAGCGCAAGATAACTCATAGACATTCTTTAGTAATATGGCGGCAGCTTCAGAAGCCACACCTCGGCGCCCGAATCAATTACTACCGCTGCTCCCTTCCGGGCCTGACGGGGTTCATAATCTATCGTCGCGTGGGGACCAATGAAGCCACCATTGTTCAATTCCAAAGATTAACAAAAAAAGCAGAGAATCACCAGTACTATTCACATAAATAGTCAGTTACTTGCTTAAGAAAGATTGAAAAGCGCCAGATAGTATATATATTAATAGTTTAGGCAGGCAGGTGTTGAAAAAAAATTAGAAATATTTTGAATTAATACTGGCAAAATTCAGAGAATGGTCTAGACTGAAACTTGAGGCGTTTCATCCGGGTACAGATTTCAGATAATTGAGAATAAATCAGCCTCTGAAATAAACGAAAGTACTTTGCGATAGTGGTATTCCTCCTAAACTTATGAAGTAATAATGAATGTAAGCTCTGCTAAACGTTCCATTTACTGGGTCAAGAAACTTTTTTGAAGAAATTTGCAAAAAGTGTTTGACAAGGGAAGTGAAATCCGTAGAATACGCATCACGCCTTCGGGGCGAGTTGATTAAGAAGATGAAGACAAACTGTGTGGGCGCTTGAAGAGATTTGAGTGCTTGAGAAGTAAAGAATATAGTCAGAGAAATTTGACACAGGATATTAAACTGAAGAGTTTGATCCTGGCTCAGATTGAACGCTGGCGGCATGCTTAACACATGCAAGTCGAACGGCAGCACGACCTAGCTTGCTAGGTGGGTGGCGAGTGGCGAACGGGTGAGTAACGCGTAGGAATATACCTTAGAGAGGGGGATAACCTGGGGAAACTCAGGCTAATACCGCGTACGTTCTTCGGAATAAAGCTGGGGACCTTCGGGCCTGGCGCTTTAAGAATAGCCTGCGTCCGATTAGCTAGTTGGTGGGGTAAGGGCCTACCAAGGCGACGATCGGTAGCTGGTCTGAGAGGATGATCAGCCACACTGGGACTGAGACACGGCCCAGACTCCTACGGGAGGCAGCAGTGGGGAATATTGGACAATGGGGGCAACCCTGATCCAGCAATGCCGCGTGTGTGAAGAAGGCCTGAGGGTTGTAAAGCACTTTCAGTGGGGAGGAGGGTTGATAGGTTAAGAGCTAATTAACTGGACGTTACCCACAGAAGAAGCACCGGCTAACTCCGTGCCAGCAGCCGCGGTAATACGGAGGGTGCGAGCGTTAATCGGAATTACTGGGCGTAAAGGG